>JBFLJZ010000040.1:0-6673 GCA_040882925.1 Desulfuromonadales bacterium | reverse complement strand
CGTCAAGGAAATCGAAGAAGCTATGCTGCGTGACGAAATCGATATCGCCGTGCATTCGATGAAAGATGTCCCGACCATCTTTCCCGAAGGACTGGCGTTGCGCTGTATCACCAAACGTGAAGACTGTCGCGATATCGTCGTCCTGCGCCCCGGGTTCAAGTCCTGGAAAGACCTCCCTCAGGGCGCCCGTATAGGCACCAGCGCACTGCGCCGCAAGGCACAACTGCTGCACCTGCGTCCCGATCTGCAGATGGTCGATATCCGCGGCAACGTTGAAACCCGGATCCGCAAACTGACCGAAGACAATCTTGACGCTGTGATCCTCGCTGCTGCCGGCATGCATCGCCTCGGCTTTAGCGGACAGATCGGCGAATACCTGCCGGTCTATGTCTCGATCCCGGCAATCGGTCAGGGCGCACTCGGCATCGAGAGCCGCATTCATGACGATGAGACCAATCATCTGATAGATTTTTTCAACCATTCTGAAACGGATTGGGCGGTCCGTGCCGAACGCGCGTTCCTCAAGCGCCTCGAAGGCGGCTGCCAGGTGCCGATCGCCTGCCACGGCACGGTTGATGGCGAGACCCTGTCTTTAACGGGTTTCGTTTCCGACTGCGAAGGCGTCCGCTGCCTGAAAAAAACTTCAACCGGCTCGGTTCACGATGCGGAAAAAATCGGCACGTCGCTAGGCGATGACCTGCTTATTCTGGGTGCAGGCAAGATCCTCAACGAGGTTTACCAGCACGAAACGTTCAACGTCGGTAAAGAAGACGTTTGATGGTCAAATAGGGAACAAGGAAAGGGACACGACCCCCAACTCACCTTTCCATTTAACATCACACGGACCTTGATGACAGAACCAGGACAAAGCCGAACCCCGGTCCACTGCCCGCTGCGTGGCCGCAGGATTCTCGTGACCCGGGCCGCAGACCAGGCCCCGGCTTTAAGTGGCGCGCTGGCAGCCCGTGGTGCCGAACCGGTTGTCATACCGATGATTCAGATCGTTGCTCCGGCATCCTTTGCCGAACTCGACCGGGCCATAGCCGGTCTCGCTGCAACCGACTACCTGGTTCTTACCTCTGTCAATGCGGTGAAGTTTTTTTGCCAGCGGCTGCCAGCACTGGGATATGACGCCGCGAGCCTGGATCACGTAACGATCGTTGCCGTCGGCCCGAAAAGCGCCGCAGCCCTGACAGCACACGGTCTCCAGGCCGACCTGGTCCCTGAGGATTATCGTGCAGAAGGAATTGTCGCTCTGCTGAAAGAACAGGTTTCCGGCAAGCGGGTGCTCTATCCCAAGGCGGCATTGGCCCGGGAGCTGATTCCGGCAGAATTGGCCAGGGCCGGTGCCGAGGTCGTGGCCCCGATCGCCTATGCCAGCGAGCTGCCGGAAGACGCGCCCGACAAGCTCGGTCGAGCTCTTGCCGACGGGCTTGACCTGCTGACTTTCACCGCTTCATCCACGGTTGATAATTTCACCAGACTGCTGGATACAGAGGACCTGGCTTTGGCCAGACAGGTCCCGGTCGCCTCGATCGGCCCGCTGACAACGGCCACAGCGAAAAAACATGGCTTCAAGGTCGTCGTCGAACCTGTTCAGGCGACGCTTGATGACATGGTTGAAGCCATCGAACAATATTTTTCCGCAACACGTCCCATTTTTCAGGAGGTTTGAAGATGTTCTTCCCCGAATACCGTGCCCGCCGCCTGCGCCGCAGCGAGGCTCTGCGCAGCATGGTCCGCGAGACTTTTCTCCGGCCCGAAGACCTGATTTATCCGATGTTTTCCGCCTTCGGCGAGGACGTCCGGAAAGAGATCATCTCGATGCCTGGGATTTACCAGCAGTCGATCGAGCACATCGTTGCCGAGGCCAGGGAAGTTTACCAGCTTGGCATCCCGGCCGTGATCCTGTTCGGCATCCCCGAGGAGAAGGATCCTCTCGGCCAGGACGCCTACTCGGAAAACGGCATTATCCAGGAAACGATCCGCGCCATCAAAACCGCAGTGCCTAAGCTGCTGGTCATCACCGACGTCTGCATGTGCGAATACACCGACCACGGCCATTGCGGCGTGATCAAGGACGGTGATGTCGACAACGATGAAACCCTCAAACTGCTCGCGGCCGAGGCTCTCTCACACGCCCGTGCCGGTGCCGACATCGTCGCCCCCTCTGACATGATGGATGGCCGTGTTGCCGCGATCCGCGAAATCCTCGACGCCAACGGTTATTCACACATCCCGGTCATGAGTTATGCCGTGAAATATGCCAGTGCCTACTATGGCCCGTTCCGCGATGCCGCCGAATCTACGCCGCAGTTCGGCGACCGCCGCAGCTACCAGATGGATCCGGCCAACCGCGTCGAAGCGTTGCGCGAGGCAGAGCTCGATGTCCAGGAATGTGCCGACTTTTTGATGGTCAAGCCGGCCCTGGCCTATCTGGATATCCTGCGCGACCTGAAAGACCGCTACAACCTGCCGCTGGTTGCCTACAACGTCTCCGGTGAATATTCGATGATCAAGGCTGCCGCGGAGAAAGACTGGATCGACGGCGACCGCGTGATGATGGAAACCCTGGTCGGCATGAAACGGGCGGGCGCGGACCTGATTATCACCTACCACGCCAAAGAGGCGGCCCGGTTATTGAAATAACCGGGGCTGGGGATTGGGGGCTAGAGGCTGGCACCCCCCCGCCACCAGCCTCCGGCAACCAGAGACCGCCCTTATAATGACTGAATACCTCTGCGATACCCTTGGCAACGGTCTGCGCGTCGTCAGCGTGCCGATGCCTTATCACCACAGCGCCGAGGTCCTGGTTTACCTCGGTGTCGGCAGCCGTCATGAGAACCCGCACAAGGCGGGGGTATCACACTTCCTCGAGCATATGCTCTTCAAAGGGACACAGGAATATCCCACCGGTCTGAACCTGGAGCGTGCCTTCGAGGCCATCGGCGGCTCTGCAAATGCCGCCACCGACAGTGAAACCACCTGCTTTCACTCCCGTATTCACCCGGACCATATCGCTCGCGGCATCGCTCTCTTCGCCTCGATGATGCTGCGGCCGCTGTTCAAGGATATGGAGATGGAGCGCCGGGTGATTCTCGAAGAGGCCATGGGCGACCTCAACGAGACCGGCCGTCAGATCAACTCCGACAACATCATTGCCGGTCTGCTGTTTCCGGGACATCCCCTCGGGCAGCCGACAGTCGGCAATCGTTCGGCCATTGCACGGCTGACCCTGCGGCAGTTGCAGCGTCATCACGCCATCTACTACACGCCGCGCAATGCGGTGCTTTCCGTAGCCGGCCCGGTCGAACACCGACAGGTGGTTGCCGCTGCGCAACAGCACTTCGGCGGCTGGCAGGGTGACCATGCTCCGCGGCCGAAGCCATGGACCGACTTCTCAGGATCAGACAAACCACTGCGCTGGGTCCGTGATGCCGGCTCCCAGGTCAGCGTCCAGATCGCCTTCCTGCTGCCGGGCCGTGACAGTGATCATGCCGTCAACCTGCGGGTGCTGCGTCGCCTGCTCGGCTGGGGAGGGATGAGCCGCCTGATGTTGCGGCTGCGCGAGGAGTTGGGCTTGACCTACGCAGTCGATGCCTCACTCGGGCTCTATGCCGAGGCCGGGGTCCTGGCGATCGACCTGGCGGTCTCTCCGGACAACCTGGCACAGGCCGCTGCGGCGATCCTTGACATCCTGACCGAACTACACCATGCCGAAGTCACCCGGGATGAACTCGATCACGTTCTCAGCTGTTATCGCTGCGACCTCGATTATTCCCGTGACCAGGTCGATGAGATGGCCCTGCGCTATGCATGGGGCGAGCTTACCGGCTGCCGGCGCACCATCAGCGACGACCTTGCCGGCATCGACAATGTGACCGCCTCCGGCCTGCAAAAGACCGTCAGAGAGCTGCTGACGCCGCGCAAACTGCGCGGGGCCATCATCGGTCCCTATCGCAGCCGAGACCGCAAGGCTGCGGAAAAGCTCATTGACGCATGGCAACCTGGACGAGCTCAATAACCGACAAGTCGAAGCCCCCCGGGCGGCGCCAGAAAATCAAGCAACAGATCATTTCAGATCATCTTTCCAGAGAGTGTTCGTTTTGCCCGCCTCTGATGTTATAATAATAAGTAGAGAGTGATTCCGGTCTGTTGTCCGGTTCGCCCGAAGTATAACTCACGCTATGAGACGATTTGTTGACCGGCAGGTTCCTATGCGTCAGTTAAAACATATTCTGTCATTCCCCCGGCTCCGGATCATCAGGGTCGGTTTTCAGGCTTTAATCATCACGACCCTCTGCACATCATCCACCCTGTTTGCTGCTGACCAGGACCAGATCGAGTCGATGCGGCAAAGCGTCTTCGCCCTCGAGAGTGCCAGGCAGAAGGCATTGAGTGAAATCGGGGGCACCTCCCTGTCCCGTGACGAAACAGACGACTACAAGGATTTTATCGTTTACCTCAACACCCGGATTGTCAACTACTGCATGGAGCTGGCCGAACAGGGAGGAGAGGACAGCGTGGAAGGGTTGCCGTGTCCCGACGCACAGGGGACGGGCATTGCAGCAAATGAGCAGGCACCTCCAGAGGAGACATTCATTTACGTCCCCGTCTACGAACCGGAAGAGACCCACACCCAGGCGGAAAAAACTGCGAGCATGGACAAGCAGCTGTTTGCCTCCCTCGGTGAATTTGACGAACTGCTGCTGAAAGAAGAGGAGAAGGTCTCATCCAGGGTTCCCAGTCAGAGAGAGTCCCGAGGGAGCGGCCGGGCCGGCCCCTCCGGCAGTAGCGGAGGCTCCGGTGAAACAGGCGAGTCCGGCGACGGCACCGGCGATCAGACTGGCTCCGGCACGACCTCGGCAGACGCCGGCGAGATCGGCTCCAGCTCAGTGCAGAGCGGCCAGGCCACCGGGGACGGAACAACCCCGGGGACACAAAGCAATGTCGGCGCTGGCGCCGGTGCCGGTGATGCCGACATCGACCATTCGGCTTACGGCGCCCCCGGTGGCAAGCTCCCACCCCCGCAGGATGATGATATCGTTGCCAGGCAGTTGCGCGAAGCCGCCGAGAAGGAAACCGACCCGGAATTAAAGAAGAAGCTCTGGGAGGAGTACTGGAAATATAAAGGCGTCAAGAAGGGAGAATGATCGGTCAATGAATAGATTGTTGGTCTTGCTATTGGCTCTTCTGATGCCTACCGGTTGTGCCACGATGCAAGGCAAAGTCCCTGACCACGTCAGACCGATGGTCGCTGCGCAGGAGCTCGACAGTGCGGAGCTGCTCGACGTGGCGATCGTTATCTTTGATTCGGACGAACTGACCGACAAAGAGATCAGCGGACTGGGCCTGTCAGAAGAGATTCGCCGGGCGGAAGAGCGCTACGTGCCGATCCAGCTCAAATACACCATGCAACGGACCGGTTACTGGGGAGCGGTCCGTGTGGTGCCCGCGCCGAGCAAGGCTCACCTCCAGGTCCGCGGGACGATTGTCTATTCAGACGGTGAGCGGCTGACTCTCGAGATCGAAGCCTACGATTCACGCAACGTCAAATGGTTCGAGAAATCCTACTCGGAAGAGCTCCGGTTGTCAGAATACTCCGGCATTGCCCCGGAGAAGAAGGATCCCTTCCAGGACGTGTATAACACCATCGCCAATGATCTTGCTACACATCGGGAAGAGCTCACGGCAGAGGATTTTCGGCAGATCCAGCAGGTTTCGGAACTGCGAGCCGCCCACGACATGGCACCGGACGCGTTTGACGGACATCTTGAGATCGACAAGGACGGCAACTACGAAATCGCCCGCCTGCCGGCAGAAAACGACCCGATGCTGCAACGGGTCCGGGCCATCCAGCTGCGTGACGACATGCTGGTCGATACCATCAACAGTTACTACGAGGCCTACTATAACGATCTCTGGCAGCCGTACAGCGATTGGCGCAAGCTCTACAGCGAAGAGCTCGTCGCCATGAAAGAGGTGAAAAAGCAGGCCCTGACCAGGCAGCTGCTCGGTCTTGCCGCAATCGTTGGCGGCGTCGCCCTGAGCAACAACTCCAATGTATCGGGATCGGGGCTGCCCGGCGTGATGGTCGTCGGCGGGGCAGCCGCCATCTACAGCGGCTTTCAAAAGAGCCAGGAGGCCAAAATCCACCGGGACGTCATCGAGGAATTGAGCATCTCATTTTCATCGGAAGCTGAGCCACTGGTCGTCGAAGTCGTCGGCGAGACCGTCCGGCTGACCGGGACCGCCGAGGAGCAGTATCATCAGTGGCGTCAAATGCTCCGCGAGATTTATGCTTCAGAAACCGGCTTCCAGGTCGCTCCGGAGAACTCCCACATGGATGCGACACCAAACCAACCCGCAGAAGTCATGTAGGCTCGTCAGATGAGCGAGGAGTCCAAGCACAAGAGGCCGGGGGACCGACCACCGCAGCTAATCCCTCCCGATGCGGAATCCGTCGGCGAGGCGAAACCCTCCCGCATCATGCCCATGGCGATTATCGGGGCCGGACTGCTCTTAGCAGTGCTGGCCCTGCTCGTGATCTTTCTGCCAATGGGCAGCGACACCCGTAGCGTAAAGGCTCCTGCGCCCCCCCCCGAAGCACCTGCAGCAACGGCCAAACCGGCACAGCAGGAAGCCCCGGTAGCGGACTCCGGTGCGCAGGAGG
>JBFLJZ010000261.1:0-12874 GCA_040882925.1 Desulfuromonadales bacterium | reverse complement strand
CAAGGCCGCCGAACTGATCACCCGCAAATGGCACAAAAGCTACCATCGACTGCCCGACGCCGTGGTCGTCGAAGACCCCGACACGGCAGGCGGCCATCTTGGTGAGAAACTGGAAAAGATCGGTACCGGTGAATATGACCAGTACGCCACGGTGCGCAGCGTCAAGGCTTATCTCCGCAATACCTGGCACCTTGATGTCCCGGTGATTGCCGCGGGTGGCGTCTGGGACCGGGCTGATTTCGAATACGCTCTTGCGCATGGTGCCGACGGCGTACAGATGGGAACCCGTTTCGTCTGTACCGAGGAGTGCGATGCCGATGACGCCTTCAAGCAGGCATACCTGAACTGCAGCAAAGACGATATCGGGCTTCTGATGAGCCCGGCCGGTCTGCCGGGCAGGGCCCTGGTGGCCAATGTTCCGGCAATCCGGGAACGCGACCTCGAGGTCACGCCGAACTGTCCGACCGGTTGTCTACGCAAATGCACTTACAAGTCGGAGCAGGAACGTTTCTGCATTGTCCATGCCCTTGATCGCGCGCAACGCGGCGATATGGAAACCGGGCTGGTGTTCTGCGGCAGCAATGCCTGGAAGGCCACGCGCATTGAGACGGTCCAGGGTATCTTTGACGAGTTCTTCCACGACGAGGTTCCCCGGGCCGTTTGCGGCTGATGCCTCAGCGACGCGAATTTTTGCAAGGCAGCCCCTCGGCTGCCTTTTGTATGTCAGCTTAATCCTTCGCAAAATCATCGCTTGCCAGGTTACGGAAATATCCCCATAACTCTTGTCAGGCCGGCTCATCCTGTTGTAAGATCATCAAATGTGGTTCGGGATAACCCCGAACCTCATTCTTTTCTCGAGGAGTTTCCCGGATGGCGAACAATGAAGAATTCATCCCCAAGTGGATTGCCTGGGAGTCAACCCAGCGCTGCAATCTCAACTGCGTACACTGCCGCTGCTCGTCCGACATGGATGCCGCGATCGGCGATTTCAATACCGAGGAAGCGTTCAAGCTGATTGACGACATCTGCGAAGTCAGTACCCCGGTCATGGTCCTCTCCGGCGGCGAACCGCTGTTGCGCAAGGATATTTTTGACATCGCCCGCTACGGTACCAGCAAAGGGCTGCGCATGTGTATCGCAACCAACGGCACCCTGATTACCGACGAAGTTTGCGCACAGATGAAGGACGCTGACATCAAGATGGTGTCGCTTTCTCTCGACGGCTCAACAGCTGAAGTTCATGACGATTTCCGGGCCTGCCCCGGAGCCTTCGAAGGCGTCGTGCGCGGGGCCGAGACACTTAAACGCAACGGCATCAAATTCCTCATCAACTCGTCGTTTACCAAACGCAACCAACACGACATTGCCGCGACCTTCAAGGTGGCCAAGAGTCTTGGTTCGACGGCCTGGTACATGTTCATGATCGTGCCGACCGGGCGCGGCGAAGAGATCATGAGCGAATTGATCTCGCCGGACGATTACGAGGAGATCCTCGCCTGGCATTACGAACAGGAGAAGGGCGAAGACGATATCCTGATGCGGCCGACCTGTGCCCCGCACTATTATCGCATCGTGCCACAGAAGGCCAAGGCCGAAGGCGTGGATTTCAAGCGCCGCAGCCTGACTTTCTCCACCGGCGGCGGCAAGGGCTGCATCGCTGCCCAGACAATCTGCCTGATCGACTGCTTCGGCAACCTCAAACCCTGTTCCTATTTCCACTCGTCGGTCGGCAACGTCAAGCAGATCCCTTTCAAGGAGCTCTGGTTCAACAACAAAACCTTTAACGAACTGCGCGACTTCAAGAAGTACAAGGGCAAGTGCGGCGAATGCGAATTCATCAATGTCTGCGGCGGCTGTCGCGCCCGTGCCGACGCGGTTTACGGCGACTACATGGAAGAAGAGCCGTTCTGCAACTACATCCCCAATCGCACCCGCAAGCGGATGGAGAAGGAAGCCGCCGGAAGATAGCTGCTGGAGGCTGGGGACTGGAGGCTAGTTTGGCCAACCCCCTGCGACAGCCACTTGAAGGCAGTTGTATGGCAGAGAAACTGTCCAGCAACGACGTTCCCAAGCGTATCCGCATCCGGATGGAAAGTGCAGAAACAGAGAAAAACAGCATATATTTGCTGGGGTTAGGGGTTTGGGACTGGTTTGGCCAGCCCCCAGCCTCCAGCCCCCGAATTTAACCAGCCCCCGAATTTAATAATGGAGGAAACAAGATGTCCCAGGATTATACGTTTCTGAAAGCCTGTCGCGGTGAGGAAACCGATTACACCCCGGTCTGGCTGATGCGCCAGGCGGGGCGTTACCTGCCCCAGTACATGGCGGTGCGCAAGAAAGTCACCTTCCTCGAATTGTGCAAGACTCCCGAACTCGCTGCCGAGGTGACAATCCAGCCGATCGATTACCTGGATGCCGACGCGGCGATCCTTTTTTCAGACATCCTGACACCGGTGGAGCCGATGGGCATGAAGCTTGATTTTGTCCCCGGTCCGGTGTTCGAAAACCCGGTGCGCACCGAGGCCGATATCGATGCCCTGCGTATCCCGGTGATGGAAGAAGACGTGCCATACGTGCTCGAAACGATCAAGATCCTGCGTCGCGAGTTCGAAGGCCGCGTCCCCCTGATTGGCTTCGGCGGGGCCCCCTTTACCTTGGCCTGCTATATGGTTGAAGGCAAAGGGAGCAAGGACTTCGCCCAGATCAAGCGCATGATGTACGGCGCGCCAGAACTGTATGCCAAGCTGATGGACAAGGTCACGGAAATGGATCGCCAGTATCTGAACGCCCAGATCGCAGCCGGCGCCCAGACGATCCAGGTCTTCGACACCTGGGGCGGCATTGTTTCACCCCTCGACTACGAGAAATACATCCTGCCCTACACCAGGAAGCTGATTGGCGGCCTCGACCGCAGCGTGCCGATCATCCACTTCGTCAAAGGGTCCGGCACCATGCTTGATACCGTTGCCAAAGCAGGCTCGGATGTCATGGGTCTTGACTGGCATGTCAACCTCGGCAAGGCCAGGGACATCATCGGACCGGATATCGCCGTGCAGGGCAATCTCGACCCGACCATCCTGTATGCCCCGAAAGAGCATATCGAGCGGGAGGTCAAGCGGATTCTCGATGAGAACGCCGGCCGCCCGGGACACATCTTCAATCTCGGTCATGGCATCCTGCCGACGGTGGACCCCGAGCACGCCAGGTTCATGGTCGAATGCGTGCACAAGCACAGCGGTAAATAGAGAGGCGCGAGGTGAGAAGTGCGAGGCGAGAATAACCAGCCCCCAGCCCCCAGCCCCCAGCCAGCCGTTTCCCTGGAGAAACCGCTGGGCTTGGTTCTGCTCAACATGGGCGGACCCGACTCGCTAAAAGCGGTCCGCCCGTTTCTCTACAACCTGTTCTCCGACCGGGAGCTGATCCAGCTGCCGGCCGGAGCCCTTTTGCAGAAGCCCTTCGCCTGGCTAATCAGCCGGATCCGGGCACCGAAGGTCAAGGTTAATTATGCCATGATCGGCGGCCGGTCGCCGCTTTTGCCATGGACGGAAAAGCAGGCCCAGGGTGCCGCACGGGAGCTTGGCGAACAGGTCCGGCCATACGTCGCGATGCGCTACTGGAAGCCCCGCGCCGAAGAGTGTCTGCTCAACATGAAGCGGGACGGCATCGAGCAGGCTGTCGTGCTGTCGATGTATCCGCATTACACCAACGCCACCACCGGCAGCAGCGTCAAGGATTTCGAGGCCGCAGCGGCACACGTCTATCCTGAGTTGAAATACACGATCATCCGCGAGTGGTATGACTGGCCCGGATACCTTGATGCCCTGGCCAATCGCATCCGCGAGGGGCTGGACAAGTTTCACGAGCTGGCCCGCGACGAAGTGCCGATTCTCTTCTCGGCACACGCCCTGCCGCAGAAGTTCATCGACGAGGGAGACCCCTACCTCGATCATGTCCTCTGCACGGTGCGGGGTGTCATGGAGCGCTTCGAAGAGCGTCCCTGGAAACTCGGCTTCCAAAGCCGGACCGGACCGGTGCAGTGGATGGAGCCGGATACCCTGGACGTGCTCGATCAGTTTGGCAGCGAAAAGGCCCCGGGCGTGTTGATTGTGCCGATCTCGTTTGTCTCGGACCATATCGAGACCTTGCAGGAGATCGATTACGAATTTCGCATGCACGCCGAAGCCATCGGCCTGCCGCGATTCGAACGCGCACCATCCCTGAATGACAACCTGGATTTCCTGCAGGCCCTGGCCGCACTGGTGCGCAGTCGCCTGGCAAGCCAAAGATGATTTCCTGCCGGCACTGCGGTGAAGAATTCGACCCCGAAAACCTGCCGGCGGGCACCGAGATCGAAGCCGGCATGATCCTCGCCAGGGACCGCTATGGTGATGACGGCAAGGTCTGCGCGAACTGTCTGGCCAGCCGTGGCCGCCTGGCGATGATGTACGATCCGACCTGCCACAACTGAAACGCCCCTGCGCGTCCGGAAGCCCGGAGTGACCGCTCATCATTGATTCAAAGGCCGGCTCAATATGAGCGGGCCTTTTTGCCTTCAGCCCCGTTTCGTGGCAAAAGCGCACCTTCCGCAGCTTTCCAATCGGAAGCTGAGAAATATCTCATCTCCTTGGGATCAATCATCTCTTTAGTCTTTGCGGGGGCTATGTGTAAAAAATATCGGCTGTGTTATCATGTTTGCATGAGACGCCTCCTTTGCCGAGGCCACGCCAAGCCGAAGAAGATAATTCATGTACCTTTTGCTGGAAAAGATTGGATCGGGAACGCTCGGTTTCCTCGAAACCTCCGGGCGCATGGGAATGTTCCTGGTGCGTGCCCTGACGAGCATCTTCCACATGCCGTTCAAGGTCAATCCGGTGGTGCGACAGGTCCATTTTATCGGTGCCCGCTCGGCGTTCGTGATCCTCTTCACCGGCCTTTTCACCGGCATGGTCCTCGGTCTGCAGGGCTATTACACGCTGCGTAAATTCGGCTCCGAGGGGTTCCTCGGTTCAGCGGTCGCGCTCAGCCTGATCCGGGAGCTCGGGCCGGTGCTGACCGCGCTCATGGTCATCGGTCGTGCCGGTTCGGCGATCTGTGCCGAAGTCGGCATTATGCGCAACTCGGAGCAGATCGATGCCTTGGAGTGCATGGCGATCGACCCGTTCCGCTACCTGATCGTGCCGAAGCTGCTGGCCGGAATCATCGCCATGCCCTTGCTGACGGCGATCTTCGACGTGATCGGTATCATCGGCGGTTACCTAGTCGGGATTGGTCTGTTCGGCATCAGCCCGGGGGCATATTTCCAGGGGATGTATTCCAGCGTGGTCTGGGCCGATGTCGAAATGGGCCTGGTCAAGTCGCTGGTTTTCGGCCTGCTGATGGTCTGGATTTCCGCCTGCAAGGGGTTTTACCTGCACATGGAACGCTCGGGAGGCTTTGGCGCGGAAGGGGTCAGCCGGACGACAACCGATGCGGTGGTGCTCTCCTCGGTCAGCGTACTGGTGTGGGATTACCTGATCAGCGCGCTGTTGTTGTGATGCTGACGAAGTCGAGGGAAACTGATGGTGGATGACCTGGCTGAACAGGCCACGCCGGTGGTCATCGAACTTGCCGGAGTCGAGAAATCTTTCGGCCGCCAGGTGGTGTTGCGCGGCGTCGATCTGCAGGTCCGCGAAGGCCGGACACTGGTCATCGTCGGTGCCAGCGGCCAGGGCAAGAGTGTGATCATCAAGCATATGCTCGGCCTGATCCGGCCGGACCGCGGCCAGGTCAAGGTCTTCGGTCGCGACCTGAATCGCTTGAATCGCCGGGAGAAAGACGAAATCCGCGAGAACTTCGGCGTGCTGTTCCAGAATGCCGCGCTGTTTGATTCGCTGAATGTGTTTGACAATGTTGCCCTGCCTTTGCGCGAAAGAACCCGGTGGACTGAAACCGAAGTGCGCGCGGGGGTCATGGAGAAACTCGGCCTGATGGGGCTGCAGGAAGCGGTCGAAAAATTCCCCGCACAACTGAGCGGCGGCATGCGCAAGCGCGTCGGCCTGGCAAGGGCCCTGATGCTGCAGCCGAAAATCGTTTTTTTCGATGAACCGACCACCGGCCTGGACGCAAACAAGAGCAACGAGCTCTACCGGCTTTTTTACCAGACCCAGAAGCAGCTCGGCTACACGGCGGTGATCGTCAGCCATGATGTGCCGAAAATTTTCAAGCTGGCTGACGAAGTGGCGCTGCTTGCCGAAGGCCGTATCCAGGGCTGCATGTCGCCGGAGGATTTCCAGTTGTCGGAGCAGCCGACGATCAGGGCTTTTGTCGAAGAAACGATGGGACACCTCTATTCAAGCGACCGAGAGGAGAAAAGTTTTTATGCGCAGGTTTAATCTTGAAATCGTTGTCGGTTCGTTCATGATCGCCGGCTTTCTCTGTTTTGCCTGGCTATCGATACAATTGGGCGACATTGATGTCTTCGGCCCGAAGACCTACTCGGTCTCGGCAAAGTTTGGCTCGGTCTCCGGCCTGAAGTCCGGCGCGATTGTCGAGATCGCCGGTGTGCAGGTCGGCAAGGTCACCGAGATCAGCTTTGACCCGGACGACTACGCCGCGCAGGTGGTCATGTCGATCAATCAAGGTGTCGTCCTGCAGGACGACAGCATCGCGTCGGTACGTACCGCCGGGATCATCGGCGACCGCTACATCGATATCTCACCGGGGGGCTCCGAGGAATTGCTCGGCGACGGCGGCCGCATCTTCGAGACCGAGTCGGCAATCAATCTCGAGGAACTGGTCAGCAAGTACATCTTTGAAAAGGACTAGGCACGTTTAGGGCTAGCCATGCTTTGCGAGGAGACTTGATGCCGTATCTAGCTCGAATCATTCTGCTTCTGCTTATCTGCCTGGCTTTCGGCACGCATATGTCATGGGCCGCGGAGTCCGCAGACGGCGCCGCTGCGCAGCCGGAGTCCGCCGAGGCCGAGATCGACTGGACGGAACTCGACGAGGGTGATGAGGAACTCGAGGTCTGGGACCCGATCGAACCGTTCAACCGCGGCATGTTCTGGTTCAACGACAAGCTTTATTTCTACCTCTTGAAGCCGGTGGCCAAGGGGTATCGTTTCATCGCTCCGGAGTCGGTCCGTGAATCGGTCGGCAACTTCTTCCACAACCTCGCGGCACCGGTCAGGGTCCTGAACAGCCTGTTGCAGGGGAAAGGCACTGTCGCCGCCGCCGAGTTGTCAATCTTTATGGTCAATTCCACGTGGGGCATTGCCGGCCTGTTTGACCTGGCCCCGGATGACATGGTCAAGCCGGATGCCGAGGATTTCGGCCAGACGATGGGACATTACGGGATGCCCTCGGGGTTTTATCTGGTTTTGCCGGTTTTCGGCCCGACGAATGCCCGGGACGCGGTCGGCCTGGTCGCTGACTCGTTGACCCACCCGGTGCCTTCGCCCTTTTACCTGAAGATGAAGCCTCTCGAAGTGGCAGGTATCCAGACATACGATACGGTGAACGAGCTTTCTCTCGACAAGGACACCTATGAATCGATCAAGCAGGACGCGCTCGACCCGTATCTTTTTGTCCGCAGCTCGTTTATGCAGAAGCGGGCGGCAAAGATCGAAAAATAACTGCTGATCTCCTGAACTGCGGGGGTTGAACAATGGCTATATGGTTGAAAAAAATATTGCTGATCATCTGCGCAGTCCTGGTTGTCTGGGTGCACCAGGCTGCTTCTGCGATGTCGCCGCTGGAGCAGGTTAGGGTCACCGTGGACCAGGTGATCGAAATATTGCGTCAAAGTGAGCTGCAGGGCGAGGCCCGCCGCAAGGTCCTGAGCGAATTGGTCCGGTCACGTTTCGATTTTGTCATCATGTCCCAGCGCACCCTGGGACAGCACTGGAAGAAGGCCTCGGCCGAAGAGCAGGCTGAATTCGTCAGTTTGTTTTCCGATCTTCTCGAAGCCAGCTACATCGGCCGGCTTGACGACTACACGGACGAAACGGTGAGCTATAACTCGGAAAAAATCGATGGTAAACGTGCGGTTGTGGCCACCGTTGTCCACAGCAGCAACACGGATATCCCGATTGATTACCGCATGGTCAATAAAGGCAACGACTGGTTTGTCTACGATGTACTGGTCGAAGATATCAGCCTGATCAAGAATTACCGCAGCAGTTATGGCGAAATCGTGCGCAAGGAGGGCTATGCGGGCCTCTTCGAGCGCATGCGCAAGAAGATCACCGAATTGCAAGATCAGCCAGGGGCAGACGGGGGGAAAACATGACAACCCTGGAGCCTTTTGACAGAGCCTGTCTCGGTGAAGAGTGCTCGTCCCGACTCTGCAAGGAGATGAAGCGCGAACTCAGTTTCTTCAGTTTTCTTTCCGACAGCGACCTGGAAGCGGTCAGTGCCTACTTCAACTGTCGAACCGTCGCTGCCAGGAACGACCTCTGGAATGCCGGCGATGCCTGCGACTATATTGCCTTCATCATCTCCGGGCGGGTGCAGATCAAGGTTGACACCGAGTTTCCCGGCAAGCAGGTCGTGGTCGGGGTTTTCAGCCGCGGCTCTGTGATCGGTTCCAGCTGCGCCGTTGACACTGAGCTGCGCTACACGACCGCTACTGTGATGGAAGACGCCGGGCTGGTCCTGATCACGCACGATAACTTCAACCGGTTGATTGACGATTATCCCGGCGTCGGCACAAAGCTGCTCAAGGGCATGTTGCTCTCGGAGTCGAACCGCCTGCAGAAAGCCTACATGCGGCTGGCATCGATCTTCTGATTATCTGAATTGAATGCGGATAGCCACCAAGACACGAAGACACTAAGCAGGAGTTCAGCTCAGAAATTTAAAGACAAGAGCAAAATCAGAATCCGGGGGTCGCGCCCCCCGACTGCGCCTTACTCTTTTACTGGCCTAAAAGAGTAAGCAGAAAAGGGCCAACGCTGCGCTGGGCATGTCTGGTTCGCAATGGCGGCAACCTCAATTCAGGATGTTCTCACTGATTAATAGATTACGCTTCCCCCGCAGGATCCGAGGCTCTTGTGAGCCTCTCCTTTTGTGGAGGGTTGCAAAGGTTGTTTTGTTTTTTAGCTCTTCCCTTGTAAGTCACACGGCAAGGTCAGGCCCTTTGACACAGGGCCGGATCCCCATTACAGCAGTTTTTTAAAGTCACGGAAACCCGGCAAAGGAGATGCCCTCCGCAAGGAGAAGGCACTTTTGCATACTTTTGTTGCCGGACAAAAGTATGGCGTTGGGCGGGACGCAACCCGCCGGTTCTGCTTTTAAGGATTTCAAAAAAGAAAAAGGGCAACAGATGAACCATCTGTTGCCCTCACTTATATCGGCTGCCGCTCTGTGTGTGGTCAGAGACCCTCGTCCCGAAGCTGTTCCAGTAATTTTTTTTGCTGGTCAGTCAGGCTGTGTGGAACCTCGACTTCGATCACGGCGTAAAGGTCGCCGGCCTCTTTGCCCGGTCGTCCGGGCACACCGAAACCTTTCAACCTGATTTTGCTGCCGCTCCGGGTGCCGGGTTTGACCTTGATGCGCCTGGTCTGCTCAAGCGTTTCGACCTCAGCTGAAGTGCCGAGGCAGGCGCCGGTAAACGGCACCTTGACCGTGGTAAAGAGATCCCTGCCTTCGCGCCGGAAACGCGGGTCCCTGGTCACGGTGAGCTCCAGCATCAGGTCTCCTGCCGGTCCGCCGGACGGGCTTGCGCCGCCTTTACCGGAAATGCGCAGCTTCTGCCCGGATTCAACCCCGGCCGGGATGCGCACCTGCAGGGAGTCGACCTGGCCGTCGCGATCGAGGTCAACCCGCCGCTCCCCGCCGAGCACCGCCTGCCGGAAAGGGATTGTCAGCCGCATCAGGTAATCCTGCCCCTTGACCGGACGGTGGTAGCTCTGGTTGCCGCCAAACCCGCTGCGCGCTCCCGCGCCGCCGAAGATCTGGCTAAAAATATCATCGCCACCGCGGCCGCCAAAACCGAATTCGCGGAAGATGCTGCCCAGATCGACGTTGCGGAAGATGTCTTCCTGCGAGAAGTTCTGATGAAATGCCGCATCGCCGAACTGGTCGTACTGCTTTTTCTTTTCCGGGTCGGAGAGCACGGCGTAGGCTTCGGTGATCTCCTTGAAACGCTCCTCCGCGGCCTTGTCATTCGGGTTCTTATCCGGATGATATTGCAGAGCCAGTTTGCGATAGGCTTTTTTGATCTGGTCGGCGCTGGCAGACTTCTCCAGGCCAAGCACCGTATAGTAATTTTTCGCCATTGCGGCTTCCTTGCATTCGAATTGACCGACCCCTGGCTTAAATACGGCTGCCAGGCAGGCTTAATATAGTGACGCCAAGGCGACTGGTCAAGCAGCCTGGCGGGTGATTTTGCATTATGTTGCATGAACGTTGAATTTTGCTTGTTATTGGAAGGCTGCGGCCAGCCAGCATAATCCGCCGACCAGCAGGGCTGCCGCCTGGGCCGGGATCGCCTGACGCATCTCTTTTTCGACGCCGGAGGGGGAGGTGAAGGTCGATGAGCCGGTAAAATGCATGGCACACCAGGACGAGACCGTGGTGACCGCGACCAGCAGCGCCATGGCGTTCAGCCAGTTGAGCGAGGCATGCAGGAAAATCACCACAAGCAAACCGGCCACAAATCCGGTGATTGCTCCTTTCATGGCGAAGGCTCGCCAGGGCAGCCAGGGCAGGAGGATCGGCACCAGCACGGCGCCGCAGAAGACTCCGAGCAAACCGGAGCAGACAGCGGCACCGCCGCGGCTCCAGGCTGCAGACAGAGAAAAGAACTGCGGGCCGACCCCACCGAGAATCAACAGAACCAGGATGCTCCACATGATCTGCCTGCGCATATTGACCAGTTCGACGGGAGTCAGTACCAGCCGATCGACAATGCCGAAGGTCACCCGGCGCATCTGCGGCGCGGCATGACAGCCATCCGCCAGGAACTGCGGCAGGTCGCTGCTGCGCACCGGGCCGAACATGACCTTGAAGCCGCAGGCCTGACTGACCTTGTGCGCGGCAATGCCGGGGGCGCCGAGCTGGGGAACGATCAGGGTGCGGTGGTTGACGATGCGGTCCAGCCCGGCGGCCTGTACCCGGCGAATCATTTCGTCCGTGCCGAAGGTGCCTTTACCGGCAGCGCACCAGACGTTGATCCCCTGGGTGTCGAGGACCAGCAGCCAGAGATCGTGACCTTGCATGTCGCGACGCAGGAGATCGAAGGTCATCTTGTAATTGGCCGTGACCAGGGCATGGCTGTCGGCATTCGGTGAGCCGATGGCATAGAGCCCCGGGGCGATGCTGTAGCGGCCGCGGCCAAGCCCCCAGCGCATCTGCCAGCGACCGGTAATATCGTTGATGGTCAGTCGGGTTGCTATCTGCGGAGCTTTGCCGACCGGGGTGTCGAGCCAGCCGCAGACGAAAGGCCACAGCTTGTAGCCGGGCCGGTCGTCGGCAACGGTCGGACAAAAGGTCCCGGAAGCGTTGTCCGGAGGACAGCACGCATCGGCAGGCCTGGTCGCCGGAGGGCAGCCAGCTGATGCAGTGTTTGCTTCTGTGTGGCTGCCGGTGTCGTTTCCCGGTGGCGGGCAGCAGGTGACGCTCATCGGCTGTTTAGATCCTGCGGCCGCCGCACTCCCGGAGTGTGGCGTGGGCATGGCGCAGCATGCGTTCGGTGGTTGCCCAGTCGACGCACTTGTCGGTGATCGAGACGCCGTATTCCAGGTCCTCGAGCTTGTCGGCCATCTTCTGGTTGCCTTCCTTGAGGAAGCTTTCGATCATTAGTGAGCCGATCTTGCCGTTGCCGGCAGCGACCTGCTTCATGACGTCCTGCATGACGGCTTCCTGGCGTTTGTGGTCCTTCAGCGAATTGGCGTGGCTGCAGTCCACCATCAGCGAGGTTTTGATGCCGGCCTGGTCGAGTTTCGCCTCGGCCTCGGCAATGTCGGCCGCTGCGAAGTTCGGCTTGAGGTTGCCGCCGCGCAGGACGATGTGGACATCCGGGTTGCCGGTGGTGCGGACGATCGATGTCCGCCCTTCGCGGTTGATGCCGAGAAAACTGTGCGGGTGACAGGCGGCACCCATCGCGTCGATGGCAATCTGCAGGTTGCCGTCGGTGCCGTTCTTGAAGCCGACCGGGAACGAGAGACCGCTGGACATTTCGCGGTGCGTCTGGCTTTCGGTGGTGCGTGCGCCGATCGCCCCCCAGCTGATCGTGTCGGCCATGTACTGCGGCGTGATCGGGTCAAGCATTTCCGTCGCGACCGGCAGGCCCATGGCCGTGATATTCAGCATCAGCCTGCGGGCAATGCCGAGCCCCTTGGATATCTGGTGCGTACCGTTGAGGTCCGGGTCGTTGATCAGGCCCTTCCAGCCGATCGTGGTGCGCGGTTTTTCAAAATAAACGCGCATCACCAGCAGCAATTGATCGCAAAGCTCCCGGTTGAGTTCGGCCAGGCGTTCAGCGTATTCCAGGGCCGACTTGGGATCGTGAATGGAACAGGGCCCGATCACCACCATCATCCGCGGGTCGCGGTTCCAGAGGATGTCCTGGACCTGCGTGCGGGCCTCGGCGACGAATTCGGCATCTTCCTCGGATAGGGGCAAAACCTGCTTGAGGTCAGCGGGGGCGATCAGTGGTGTCAAGCCGCTGACATTGAGATTATTGGTGCGAACCATGAGTTTCTCCTCGGCATTCTGTCAAAAAAAAGCATTATCTCCTACAAAATGCAAAGAAATCAATAAGATTAAAGGATTCAGCTCTATCAGGTGATTGACACATTTCCTCCTAACACGCTATAAATCAGTATTATTAAGACTTTATTTGAGCCGGGCCGTAAGCGGTGTCCCGGTCAGGAGCCTTCATGGACAT
>JBFLJZ010000007.1:0-4912 GCA_040882925.1 Desulfuromonadales bacterium | reverse complement strand
CGGGACCACCGGCTATCTGCAGGTACTTGACGCCAACCGGAGCCTCTTCTCCGGACAGCTTGACTACGTGGAAACCCAGACTACAGTGTTGACCAGCCTGGTCGATGTCTACCGGGCCATGGGAGGAGGTTGGATTGACGTGGCGGACAGCGGCACGGGGGCTTCTGCGGAGTCCTCTGAACAAGAGGTGGCAGCTCAGCCAGCAACTAAATAATTGTCAGGCCGTTTTTCTTGTAAATGTCAGAATATTTAACAGAAAGCTATTTTTAATTAAGGTGTTACGAGGCTTTTATAGAACCTGTCTTAAGAATAATTTGGTCCGTTCTTCCTGGGGCGAAGTGAAGAAATGCTCCGGTGTCCCTTCTTCGACCAGCTTGCCTTGGTCCATGAACAGGACCCGGTCGGCCACTTCGCGAGCAAAGCCCATCTCGTGCGTGACCACGACCATGGTCATGCCTTCGCGCGCCAGCTGCTTCATGACTTCGAGCACTTCGCCAACCATTTCCGGGTCGAGGGCGCTGGTCGGCTCATCGAACAGCATGACTTTCGGATCCATGGCCAGGGCCCGGGCGATGGCGACGCGCTGCTGTTGCCCGCCGGACAGGCGAATCGGGTATTCATTCTCTTTTTCGGCGATGCCGACCTTCTGCAGCAGCATGCGCGCTTTTTCTTCGGCTTCACCGCGCTTGCGTTTGCGCACGACCTGCTGGGCGAGAATGATGTTTTCCAACACCGATTTGTGCGGGAACAGGTTGAACTGCTGGAAGACCATGCCGACTTCGCGTCGGATCAGGTTGAGATCGGTCTTCTTGGCTGTCAGGTCGACGCCGTCGATGATGATCTGTCCCGAAGTCAGGGTTTCCAGACCGTTCAGGCAGCGCAGATAGGTCGACTTCCCGGAGCCTGACGGCCCGATGACAACCACCACCTCGGAGGGTTTGATATGCGTGGTCACGCCGTCAACGGCGTACACCGTCTGTCCGCGTCCGGTAAAAGTCTTTTTCAGGTCAACTGTCTTAATCACTGACTGAAAGCCTCCGTTCCACCCAGGCGATCACCTGAGATAACACCGACGTCAGCATCAGGTAAAGAAATGCAACAACAAACCAGATTTCGAAGGTGGCGAAGGTGGATGTGATCACCTCGCGCCCGCTCTTGGTCAAGTCGGTAATGGCGATCACCGAGACCAGCGACGAATCCTTGATCAGGCTGATAAATTGTCCGGCGAGGGGGGGCAGGGTGCGTTTGAACGCCTGCGGCAGGATGATGTGAACCATCGCCTGCGGCACGTTCATGCCGAGCGAGCGGGCGGCTTCCATCTGTCCCTTGGGGATCGACTGGATGCCGGCGCGGATGATCTCAGCAACATAGGCGCCGGCAAAGATGGCCAGGGCGCTGATGCCTGCGACAATCCGGCTGATGTCGAGTACGGTGCCGAGGAAGAAATAGAAAATGAATATCTGCACCAGCAAAGGGGTGCCGCGAATCAGCTCAATATAGGTGATCGAGAGATTGCGCAGTGTCAGGTTGTTGGAGACACGACAAAGTCCGGTGACCAGGCCGATAATCAGCCCGAAAATGCTTGATGCCGCAGACAGCCACAAAGTCGTCCAGAGCCCCCAAAGCAGTGGCCCGGCACGCCACTCGAAGGTGGCGCCGAGGTAGTCGCCCTCGAAAAGGTCTTCATCTGCACTGACCCGGAGCGATTCCTTGTCGACATCAAAAATCCCCTCTTCGCCGTTTTCGCCGGCAATTTTGATGCGGGACATGTCCCGCAAATTCTCGATCGATACGACGCGTGCATCGTAAGGAGCCGGAACCAGCTCTTCGTGGTGATAGACGAAGTATTGCGGCACGCGATTCCAGCGCCAGGTGTAGTCAATCTTCTTGGTGGCCACCCAGAGTCCGGCGCCCATCATAAAGAGGATAAAGACTGTTAGGCCGTGCCAGAGCAAGGCGTTTTTTTGAGAATTCAAAATATTAATCCTGCGAAAAACTCAACAAAAAGATGGCGGGACACCACAAAAGAGGGCCCGCCATCTTGCATAAAGATTTACTGCAGTTCCTTGAGCCACTCATCGCTGAGGAACCACTTCTTGTATATCTTGTCGTAGGTGCCGTCGTTCTTCGCCTGGACCAGGAAATTATCCAACCAGTTAAGGAAGTCGGCGTTGCCCTTGTTGACGGCCCATGCCAGCGGCTCGTAAGTGAACGGCTCATCGAGCAGAACCACTTTGCCTTGGCCTTTTTCGGCAAAAGCGATGGCGTTGAAGGGCAGGTCGTAGACAAAAGCGTCAACCTTGCCGTTGAGAAGGTCCATGACGCCTTCCTGCTCGGTCTCAAAGGAGATGTAGGTCGCTTTCGGAATCATGCGCTTGGTGGCCTGCTCGCCGGTGGTGCCGAGCTTGGAAGCGACTTTGTATTGCTTGTTGTTGAGGTCCTTGTAGGATTTGACTTCGTCGGCCAGCTTCTTGTCAACCAGGATGCTCTGACCGATAACGATATAGGGATCGGCGAAGCTGATCTTCAGGTTGCGCTCCTGGGTGAGGGTCATGCCGCTCATGATGATATCGAACTTCTTGGTGATCAGGGCCGGGATGATGCCGTCCCAGGCGGTGCTGACCAACTCGAGCTCGACACCCATCGCTTTTGCCATGCGCTTGGCCATGTCGACGTCGAAGCCGATGATTTCGCCTTTTTTGTTGGTCATCTCGAAAGGCATGTAGCCGGGTTCCATACCAACCCGCAGGGTGCCGCGCTCGAGGATGTCGTCGAGGGTGTCGGCGACGGCTACACCGGGCAGGACTACGCACAGAGCCAGTAGGCAGGCAATCAGAAGTTTGACTTGTTTCATCGTTGTTCCTCCTTGGAATGAAGAGTATTGGCTTTATGCCGTAAAGACGGCGGCAAAACGTTCAATAAGACTTGCCTTCATCGAGAAGCTCGGAGATGGACATTTGCGTATTGCATTTGGGGCAGAGAGGCAGGTCTTCGATGGGCAGGTAAACGATTTTCGTATAGCGGCACTTTGGGCAAATGACCTCGACGGGTTCACAGTGACCTCGCTCCATGACGCTCTCCAACTCTGAAGGATTCTAAAAAACAATTGAATTCACAGAACTCTGCTTATACCATAGCGCCTTCGCCTGAACAAGACTCTAACATATCCAGCCGGCAATTCATGGACCAAAAACAAAAAGACCAGTTCTTTGCCGAACTGATGCTGGCAAGCGTGACGCTCTTCTGGGGTGCGACATTTCCGATCGTCAAAGATGCGATCAGCGAGATGCCGGTGATGGCCTTTTTGTGGGTGCGTTTTGCCATGGCGGCAATCCTGCTGGCCATAATTGCCGGACGCAGCGGCTTCGCCACCCTGGACCGGCGCGGCTGGCGGCTGGGCATTCTGCTGGGGACACTGCTTTTTGCTTCTTATCTATTCCAGACGTTCGGGCTCGAGCGCACCTCGTCGGCCAATGCCGGTTTCCTGACCGGGCTCGGGGTTGTCTGGGTGCCGCTGATGGCCGGGCCGATCCTGAAGAAACCGGCTGCCTTCGGTTCCAGGGTCGGCGTCTGCCTGGCCCTGGTCGGACTGTTCATGCTGACATGGCATACGCCGTGGACGATCAATTTCGGCGATCTCCTGGTGATCATCTGCTCGGTTTTTGTCGCCCTGCATATCATCGGACTCGACGCTTTTACCAAGGGCTATGACGGTCGTGCCCTGACATTCGTGCAGATAGCCACCATGGCGGTACTGGGTTGCTGCGGCAGCCTGGTATTTGAACCGACATCCTGGCCGCAAGCCTGGACCGGCTCCCTGATCTTCGCTTTCGTGATTACCGCCGTATTCGCCACGGCCTACGCTTTCTGGGCCATGACCACTTTCCAGAATCGCACCACGCCGACCCGCGCCGCGCTGATCTATACCCTCGAACCGGTTTTTGCGGCGATCTTTTCCGTCTGGCTCGCCGGCGACCGGCTCACGGCCATCGGCTGGTCTGGCGGCGCCCTGATCGTCGCCGGCATGATCGTCGCCGAAGTCTGGCCCCTGCTGGCTGCAAAGAGGCTGAAACGAGTGACTTGATCCCGGTCAAAACAGCCTTGAAAAACAGACAAAGCCCCGGTTCGAACGAACCGGGGCTTTGGGTTTTGCGTTGTTATCCTGCTTAATTGTAGGACGTGTTGTCGCTCATCCCTTTTTTGATCGCAGGATCCAGCTTGCCCGCGTCGATGGCTGACTTTTCCCAGTCCTTCAGTAGGCCCGAGCGGAACGATTCCTTGTCATCAACCAGCTTGTTCAACGGCACGCCCGCCAGCTGCTGGGCCTTCTGCTTGGTCGAGAAGTCCGGGGCGACATAGTCGGCGGCACCGTGCCTGGCCAGGACCTTGGCCAGCTTGATTCGTGCGACCTGTGCCAGGTCGTTGGCACTGGCGAGCAGTCTCAGGGTCTCTTCGGGAGCATGGAAGAAGGAGCCGTGGCTGGCGATCGAGTAATCCCAGCGCCACTGGCCGTGGCGGATATCCTGGAGGATGCCGGCCATCTCTTCCTCGGTTGCGCCGACTTCCCAGGCCTTGCCGGCCTCGAGGTGAGCCTTGCCCAGGTTGTCCATGGCGATCTCCATCAGCTCTTCCTTACGCTCCAGCTTTCGCACGACGTTATCCCTGAGGATCTTCTCGTCAGCATGGCAGTTGAGGCAGGTTTCGCCCATGTTCTCCATCGGGCTGCCGACATGATGCGTACCGTCCGGCATGTGGCAGTCAGCACAGGTGACGTCGTTTTGCGCGTGAACGCCGGTGAGGAAGATCTCGTAACCTGGATGCTGCGCCTTGAGCATCGGCGCCTTGCTGATCTTGTGCGTCCAGTCCTTGAAGTTGCGTTGGTCGTAGTATGTTTCCATGGCCTCGGCGCTGG
>JBFLJZ010000260.1:0-2734 GCA_040882925.1 Desulfuromonadales bacterium | reverse complement strand
TTAGCCTCGATCCGGACGAAGAAACCGACCGCTGCAAAATAAAGGATTGCCGGCAGGATGCTGACAACGACGATGATGTTATAGGAGATCTGAGTGTAGGTGGCCATGACGAAGGCCCCGGCACCCATGATCGGCGGCATCAGCTGGCCACCGGTCGAGGCCGCGGCTTCGACCCCGGCGGCGAACTTGGCCGGGAAACCGGCACGCTTCATCAACGGGATAGTGATAACGCCGGTCGAGGCCGTGTTGGCAACAGCCGAACCGGAGATGGTGCCCATCAGCCCCGAGGCCATGACCGCCACCAGGCCGGGACCGCCAACCATACGTCCAGCGACGGCGCGGGCCAGGTCGATGACGAATTCACCGGCGCCGGAACGGAGCAGAAAGGCACCGAACAGGATGAACATGAACACGTAGGTGGACGAGATGCCGGCAATGGTACCGAACAGGGCGTCGTCACCGTAGACACTGCGAAAAAGGATGGTTTCTGGGCTCAGACCGGCAAATTTGAAGACCCCGCTAATCTTTGACCCCCACCAGCTAACGTAACTCAACGCAATCATGATCAGCACCGGGATAAACCAGCCAGCGACCCGCCGGGTGAATTCCAGGGCGCAGAGAATCAGTATGATACCGGCCACCCACTCGCCCGGGAGCATGCGCACACCGCGCGCGTAGATAGCGTCTTCCATAGCTATCAGGTAGAGAGCCGAACCGGCGGCGATAAGCCCCAGAAGGATATCCAGGGCTCGCCAGGCGATGGTTGGATTCCTGCGCAACGGGTAGACCAGAGAGGCCATCAGGGCAAAGCCGGCAAAATGCAGCGAGTTCTGCCAGAGCGAAGACAGCACTGTCACCACGTTGAACCAGATGTGCATCAAAGAAATTGCGACACCGAGAATGATGAGGGAGCGGTTCAGATGGGTCGTAGGTTCGGTTGCAGGATCTGTCATCACCCACTCCTCAGGGAAGAAAAAACACCCCGGCCGCAGCCATGACGGCCGGGGATAGCACTTAACTTATTGAGCCAATAACCTGGCGGGAATGGTGATGCCGACTTCCTGGTAATACCTGGCCGCACCGGGGTGCAGCGGCATAGGCAGTCCGGCGATCGCTTTTTCAATCGCCATGGCCTTGGTGGCCCCGTGAATGGCGTTCAAAAAAGGCAGGTTCTCGTAAATAGTCTTGGTGATCTGATAGACGGCATCCTCGTCCACATCGGCACGAACCGAGAGGAAATTCGGCTGGGCGATGGTCTTGATCTCTTTCGCCTGACCCGGGTAGGTTTCAGCCGGGATGACATAGCGGGTCCAAAGCTCCATGCCGCCATCGGCCTGCTTCAACTGCTCATCTGTAAAATCGAGGACAACGACATCGTCACCCATGTTCGCCATCGCCTTGGTCACGGCACTGACCGGGGCCCCGGCCGGGGTGCTCATGCCGCCTGCCTGGCCATTCTGCATGGCGTCAGCTGATGGTCCATAGCCAACATAGATCAAGTTATAGTCCTTTTCGACATCGGCACCAAGATTGGCCAGCAGCACCATGTTGGAGCCAAGGGTACCGGAGTTCTTTTTCCCCAGCGACAAGGTTTCGCCCTTCATCGCGACCATGTCTGAAACGGTACCGCTTTTGGCGAATTTCTTGTTGACAGCAAAATGCTCAACGTTCTGCCAGAGCATGGTCACCGCGCGCAGGTTTTTCTGTGGCCCTTCACTTTCGATGGGTCCGGTCCCCTTCCAGGCATAAGCGCCATAGAGACCCTGAAGAATGGCGAACTGGACTTCGTTATCGCGCAGCAGCTTGATATTTTCGCCGGAACCGGCCGAGTTGATGGCCGACATGCCGATCTTCTGCTTCGGCTGCAGTTTGACCTTGACCAGGGTAGACAGGGCGACACCGACCGGATAATAGGTCCCACCGGTGGATGCAGTGGCCATCAGGTAACTGCGATCATCCGCAGCCTGAACCGTGGTGATAGAACCGCACAGCAGGGTGACCGCCGTGACGACAAACATGAGCTGTCTGATCCGCATTTTCATTGTTTCCTCCTATAAGTTTAGTGGGATTGCTTCTCTCGAAACCGTTGCCCCCGTGAATGAGGGCAAAGAAGGTTATTGTATTCATGAGAAAACTATTTCTTCATTAAATTTACTGGAAAGCAATGAAGTTGCAAGTCTGGCTGGCAAAACAGCAGAGTTTTACGCGTCTCAATGTTCCAGGATCAATAGCCCTTGACCATGCCGCCATCGACCATAAGAGTACTGCCGGTCACGTAGGAGCTGGCCCCGGAAGCGAGAAAGCAGACCACCCTGGCAAACTCCTCGGTCTCGCCGTAACGCTTCAATGGGATGTTCTGCAGAGATTCGGCGACCACCTGCTCCTTGCTGATCCCTCGTTTGTCTGCCTTGAGCTGGTCCAGGTAGTTGGTGCGGTCGGTCGCAATCCGTCCCGGAGCGACGGTGTTGACCAGAATGTTGTAGGGGGCCAGTTCGTCGGCCAGGCTTTTTGCCAGACCGAGAATCCCCATGCGGAAAGCATTGGAGAGAATCAGCCCTGGAATCGGCTGCTTGATCGAGGAAGAGGTGACATTTATAACCCGCCCGCCCTTCTGCTTCATATCGGGCAGGACTTCGCGGATCAAGCGAACATAGCTGAGCAGATTCAGCTCGAAGGCCGCCTGCCAGGCGGCATCATCCACCTGGTCAAAACCACCGCCGGGCGGGCCGCCGGC
>JBFLJZ010000259.1:0-2806 GCA_040882925.1 Desulfuromonadales bacterium | reverse complement strand
TCATAACCTCAGTCAAGAGATGCGCTACTTCATTGGCGGCATTCTGAAGTACGCGCGCGAATCAACTATCGTTCTTGCCTCCACCCTGAACTCTTACAAAGCCTATATCATGGACCGTGAAGCACCAATCATTCGTGGCTGGGGACTTAAAAACCGCAGTTCGATGGTCCGCATTCCGCACGCAATTAATCCAACGTCAACACGATTGGAACTGCGCTGCCCAGACGCAACGGGCAATGTTTACCTGCAGTTTGCGATACTCATTGCCATGGGTCTGAAGGGGCTAGAAGAAAAACTGGACTGCGGCAACCCGGACATCGGCAGTACCTATAAGAAATCAACACGCAAGCGTATGTATGATAAGCGTTTCATCCCGAGAGATATTTTCGAGGCCCTTATGGAGGCAGAGAAAAGCAGTTTCCTGAAGGAAGTTCTCGGCAGATCTCTTTTCGACAATTACATGGCACTTAAAATGGAAGACTGGGAAGAGCATCGCACTCACGTGACTCCGCGTGAACATCACAAGTACCTCTCAATCTAACATCACAGCGCCAACAAAAAAGGGGAGCCAATGAGCTCCCCTTGCCAATCTCTGGATAAACATCGCCCGAGTCCAGGCATGCTGCGATCGTGTCGCCTCGTGGTATTTGATGGTCGATTCAGCCTGGTGGAACTCAAGCCGAGGCAAGTGACTTTCTCAATAGCCGTTGAGAAGTGATGGCCGAGCCTGCCGGGGCCGCCGCCTGTCCCGGCGCCATTAAAACGCTGGAAGCCGGACGGGTTAATGTTACAGAGCGAATCGTCCCAATGGGTCTGATCAGTGTTCCAAAACCTTGCCGAGGAAGTCCTTCAGCCTCGGATTCTGAGGCCTGTCAAAAAAATCATCCGGAATAGCTTCTTCCATGATAATACCTTCATCAATGAAGATGCAGCGGTCTGCCACCTCTTTGGCGAACCCCATCTCGTGGGTCACCACAACCATCGTCATACCTTCCTTTGCCAACTTCCGCATGACCTCTAAAACTTCGCCGACGAGTTCAGGATCCAGTGCGGAGGTGGGCTCATCAAAAAGCAGCACCTTGGGATTCAATGCCAGTGCCCTTGCAATAGCAACGCGTTGCTGCTGCCCACCCGATAGTTGGCGCGGATAAGCATCGGCCTTATCAGACAGCCCCACCTTGGCGAGCAGTTCTTGGGCCAACTCTTCCGCCCGCTTTCGTCCCAGCTTGCGCACCTTGATAGGGCCCAAAGTGACATTGTCCAACACCGTCATATGTGGAAACAAATTGAACTGTTGAAAAACCATGGTGGCTTCGGAGCGGACTTCGTTGATGTTGGTTTTTGCATCGCTGAGGTCGAAACCGTCGACGATGATTTTGCCCGAGGTCAGCTCCTCGAGTTTATTAATGCATCGGAGCATGGTCGACTTGCCCGAGCCTGATGGCCCCACAATGCACACAACCTCGCCCTGCTCGACGCGCAGGTCAATGCCTTTGAGTACTTCCAGGGCCCCGAAGGACTTATGTAAGTTTTCCATCTGTATCATGGTCATTTCCTAACGCTCCGAAATGGACACACGTTTCTCTACGTAGCTCAGACCGTAAGACAACGTGCGGGTGATAATCAGGTAGATGATAGCAACCGTAAGCCAAACCTCAAAAGCTCGAAAGTTGTCGGCGATAATCTCCTGGCCTGTGCGTGTCAATTCCCCCATACCGATGACGACCAAGAGAGAGGTGTCCTTGAGAGAGATAATGAACTGATTGCCCAAGGGTGGGATCATGCGCCGAAAGGCCTGAGGCCATATGATATAAAGCATGGTCTGGTGCCGGCTGAGACCGATCGAACGACCGGCTTCTACTTGGCCTTTTTCGATAGACTGGACTGCGCCCCTCACGACCTCGGCAATGTAGGCCCCTGCGTTGACCGAAATGGCTATTATAGAAGCCGTAAGTGGCGGGATGCGCATACCGAGAGCGAGAGGCAAACCAAAATACAGAAACATCACCTGGACCATTAACGGTGTCCCACGGATGGTTTCAATGTATATCCCTGCGATTCTGGACAGGATCTTGTAACGTGAAAGCTTCATCAGGCCGGTTGCTGCGCCCAAGATGAAACCGAAGAAGAGACCACCGGCAGTGATGATGAGGGTATACTTGAGCCCCCCCAGCAGCATCGGCACCGATTCCCACATGACGTGGTAAGCAAAATCAAAAGAGGACATAAGTTTCCCTGAAATTTGGTAGGGTAAAAAAGCGAAAGGGTCTGCTTAAATGAGTCAATCGTTACGAGAAACGCAAAAGCGGATTCATGAACCTAGAGAGAGGGGCGGGAAAACCCCGCCCCTCTCGATTGACTGGACATAATCAGCGATTATTTAGGGTCAGTACCGAACCATTTGCGATAGATTTTATCGTACTCACCGTTTTCCATGAGGCGGATAATGCCAATGGAAATTTTATCGCGCAGTTCGCTGCCAGCAGGAGTGGCGATCGCATAATAGTGCCCCATGTACAGAGGGTCGCGTAAAACGACTTTGCCCTTACCAGCGTTACTGGCGAAATCAGCCAGAGGTGGCAGGTCAAAAAACACCGCGTCGCAGCCACCAGCCTGCAGCTCCAAAAACGCATCTGAGATGTTAGGGAATTTCTTCAGATCTTTGAGTTTGGGTGTCCAGCCTTCCTTGTTCAAGAAGTCAACCGTAGAGGTGCCCTGTTTTGTCGCGATAATCTTGCCAGGAAAGTCTTCAATGGACATGATATCCTTGTTGTCAGCGCGCACCATGATCACCAGGCCTGCCTTG
>JBFLJZ010000258.1:0-3068 GCA_040882925.1 Desulfuromonadales bacterium | reverse complement strand
GATGGCCGATGCCATCGGCCCTGAATATGGCCTCACTGACGAAGAACTCGGCGAGCTGAGGGCACCGGCCAGAGCATACCACGAGAAAATCCAGGCGAGTCGCGAGAGCGGTGATTTGGCATTTTATGAGCTGCCGTACCAGGATGAGAGCCTTGCGCAAATCGTTTCTTTTGCTGGTCAGCTTCAGGGCGCTTTCGATGACCTCGTGGTGCTCGGCATCGGCGGGTCGGCTCTCGGCACGACGGCGATCTTCAACGCTTTGTGTCCACGTCATAACCTGCTGAGCAAAACCGATCGCAACGGCCTGCCCCGTCTGTTTGTCCTCGACAATGTCGACCCGGACGGCTTCGCTGCCAGTCTGGCGCTGTGTGACCCGAGGCGAACCTGTTTCCTGGTGATCAGCAAGTCGGGGTCCACCGTGGAAACGACCGGTCAATTCCTCGTCGCTCGGCAATGGATCGAGACGGTGGTCGGTGACTCTTTCCGCGACCATTTTGTCATGATTACCGACCCGCAAAACGGGGCCCTGCGCGAGCTTGCCGAGCGTGAAGGATATCGCAGCTTTGCCATCCCGGCCGGCGTCGGCGGACGCTTCAGCGTCTTTACCCCGGTCGGACTTCTGCCGCTGGCCTGTGTCGGCGTCGATATTGCCTCCCTGCTCAGGGGGGCCGCCGAATTCGCAGAGCATGTCGGCGCTGCAGAACTGGAGAAAAATCCGGCCTATCTCAATGCGGCGCTACAGTATCTGGCCTATGGCAAAGGGCTGCGTATCTCTGTCCTGATGCCTTACAGCGATCGCCTGCGGGATATCGCTGACTGGTTTCGCCAGCTCTGGGCGGAAAGCCTCGGCAAGAAATTCGCGACGGACGGCAGCGTGGTTCATGCCGGGCCGACACCGGTCAATGCGCTTGGCTCCACTGACCAGCATTCACAGGTGCAGCTGTACGTCGAAGGGCCTTTTGACAAGGTGGTCACCTTTATCAGGGTCGAGAACTTCGACCATGACCTGCCTTTTTCCGCTTATGCATCGTCACCGCAGATGTCTTACCTGGCCGGGCACACGATGGGCGAACTGCTGCGCGTCGAACAGCAGGCAACCGCGGCGGCCCTGGTCAAGAGCCAGCGTTCAAATTGCACGATCACTGTTCCCGAGGTGAATGCCGCGATTCTCGGACGTCTACTCTATATGTTCGAAGTTCAGACCCTGTTTGCCGGTTATCTGTTCGGTGTCAACCCGCTCGACCAGCCTGGCGTCGAAGAGGGCAAACACTTTACCTACGCGTTGATGGGGCGGCAGGATTATAGTGAAAAAGCAGAAGAATATGAAGCCATCACGGCAAACCTGAAAGCCAAGACACTGGTTTGCAAATAAAAACCTATTACACTGATTTTAAAAGAAAATCTTCTCTTCTCCCGAGCTTGTGCGCTTGACAGGTTTGGTCAACTTCCTATACCATCAAAAATTAAATGTTCTGATATCAACCCGATAGGGGAAGCCATTGGCAAGCAAAGACAAACTCCTCGCTAACGCCCAGAAATTCATTTCCAAAGGGCAGACAAAAAAGGCGATCGCTGAATACCGCAAACTGGTCGATGCGTTCCCCAAGGACGTTCGCAATCGGCAGAAGTTGGCTGAACTTCTCAGTCGCGACAAGCGTAAAGAGGATGCGCTCACAGAATATGAAGCCGTCGCCAAGCACTACACGGAGACAGGTTTCTACCTCAAGGCGATAGCTGTCTTCAAGCAGATGCAGAAGATCGAATCGTCGCGGGCGGATATTTATTACCGTCTCGCAGAACTTAATGAAAAACAGGGTCTGATTGGCAATGCCCTGACCGAGTATCGTAATCTGGTCGCGTTTTATGACAAGAACCAGATGCACAGCGAAGCCATCGAAGTCCTGGAGAAGATGGCCGAGCTGGATCCGGGCAATCTCAATGCCCTCGCCAAGGTTGCAGAATGTTACATGGTGACCGGTCAGAACGATCTGGCTATGGAAAAATTCAATGAACTGATTGCAAAGCTCTCTGCCGGCGAAGAATACGCAAAGATTATAAAACTTTACGACTGTTTCCTGGACATCTGTCCGGAACATGAGGCGTCACGTCTGCCACTGGCCGTCGCACTGGTTGGCAATGGCTCTGCTGACAAGGCGATATCGATCCTCAAGGAGTTGCTCAAGCAGTCCCCCGAAAACCAGGAGATAAATCGATGCCTGGCTGAAGCATACGTTGTCAACCGGGACTTTGCCAATGCTCGCCTGACCCTCAAACACCTCCTGAAAGTTAACGAAGGAGACCTCGATATCCGTGAATATTATGTGCGGGTCTGTCTCGATTTCGGTGAATTTGAGCGTGCCCGTGATCGCCTCGAAAGTTGGAAAGATGCATTTTTGCAGGCCGGTCGGGCGACCCTTCTGAAGGGCTTCTACGAAGAATTACAAAAGTCATTGGTCGATGATGCGGTTGTCGCCAATACGCTAGCAGTGATCTACGATACGGTCGGTGTCAGGTCGCAGCCCGCTACGTCTTCGGCCTCTTCCGCTGTTGCCGGCGAGACGGCCGATGATGCAGCTCTCGACAAAATGATCGACGGTGTGGACAAACTGGACCTGGCAGTTGAAGAGGCTGCCGCAGATGCCGGGGCACCGGATGAAGAACTGTCGCCGGAAAAGGTCGCGGCAGCGGATGTCTTGCTCGACCTCGATCTCGAAGTCCCGGTCGCCGGGGCGGAAGACGCCGCGGAGCCTGCTGCTGAGTCGTCCCCGGTGGAAGCTGAAAACGTTTCTGTTGCAGAAGAGAATGTCGAGTTGGAAGATATCGAACTGGAAGTGGACATAGACTTTGACGATATCGAAGACCTGGCACTTGATTTTGACGATGATTTCGCCGATGACGCGACTGCGGCCGTGGCGAAGCAAGATGACATACCGGATGAAGACAGCGAAGACGAGGATGACCAGGCGATCAGCGCGGGCCTTTATCTGGATAACGAAGAGACTGACAAGGCGCTCAGCTCGGCGGCCGCCGCGGGCGATGACCCGGTAGAGCTCGAGTTTCTGGAGGAG
>JBFLJZ010000257.1:0-8095 GCA_040882925.1 Desulfuromonadales bacterium | reverse complement strand
GCGACTGGGTGCATGCCCATGCAGAAAAACTGATCAATCATACGGTCTGGGTCGTTCGTGCACAGATCGTCCGCAGCGCTGCACAAGCCCTTGGTGTCGAAGCGAGACCACTACTGGAGCGACGTCTGGACATTGAGACTGAAGAAGTCGTACGCCAGCAACTGGTCGACACCCTGGCCGGTTTGCCTGCCGGGTAATGCCTCAATGTTATTCGCTGCCCCTGACATAAAGATGGCTCCCGATGAATTTCGTCTGTTGCGTGATTTCATTTACCAACATTGTGGATTGAACTTCACCGAGGATTCCAAGTACCTTCTCGAAAAACGTCTGGGCAAGCGCCTATACCTGCATAAGCTGAAAAACTTCAAGGATTATTATTACTTCCTGCGTTATAACCAGAATAAAGATCAAGAGTTGTCAGAAATCATTGATCAGCTGACCACCAATGAAACCTACTTCTTCCGCGAAGATTTTCAGTTGCGCACCTTTGTCGAAGATATCCTGCCGGAGATCAGGAAATCCAAGGAACAGCAAGACAAGCAGACTCTCAGGATATGGAGTGCCGGCTGCTCGTCCGGTGAAGAGCCATACACGATTGCCATGTTGTTGCTGGACCAGCCATGGTTGAGGACCTGGCGGGTCGAAGTGATTGGCACCGACATCAGCCAAAGGGTGTTGCACATGGCGCGTGAGGGGCTGTACGGTGACGCCTCGTTCAGATGCACTGACGATCTGCAGAAGAAACGTTTTTTTACGGCACAAGATGGCAAGTACCGTATCAATAATGACGTCCGCAACCTTGTGTCGATCAGTCATCTCAACCTGTTTGACAATGCCCGCATCGCCCTTCTGGGCAAGATGGATGTGATCTTCTGCCGCAACGTGATCATCTATTTTGACCAGGTCGGCAAAAAGAAAGCGATTGAAAGTTTCTTCCAGAGACTTGATCCTGAAGGCTTTTTGCTGCTCGGACATTCCGAGTCTCTAGTCAACCTCAGCACATCTTACCAGCTCAGACATTTCAAGCACGACATGGTGTATCAGAAGCCCATGCAAACCAGCCTTCTCTCCGGAGGTCTGTTATGAATACGGGCAGAGTCAGGGTCCTGGTGGTTGATGATTCAGCTTTCAACCGCCGCACGATCGTCAAAATGCTTGAATCCCTGCCCAATGTCGAGGTCGTCGGGTATGCCTGCGACGGCGAAGAGGGCCTGCGTAAACTGATCGATTTGCGCCCCGACCTGATTACTCTAGACCTGGAAATGCCGCGCATGGACGGCTTTACCCTCCTGCGCATCGTCATGCAAAAACAACCAACACCGATTATAGTCGTGTCTTCACGTGCGGATGATGAAAATGTCTTCAAGGCACTGGATCTTGGTGCGGTCGAATTTGTACCGAAACCGTCTTCCAGCGTATCGCCGGTTTTAATGGATATTCGTGAAGAGCTGCTCGGAAAGGTCCGTGAGGTAACGTCGGCAAATCTGAAAAATGTCATGGCGCGGGCGGATCATGCCGCCAATTCGCCAAACCTGCTGGTAAAGCCTGCCGTCAGGAAAAAAATTATATCCAAAGCGGCCGCTTCTGACTATCGCATGGTGGTCATCGGTTCGTCGACCGGTGGTCCTCCGGCTTTACAAAATATCTTTTCTGCGATCCAGGAAGAGCTCCCGGTTGCCTTTGCAGTCGCTCAGCATATGCCCCCCGATTTCACCCGGGCATTTGCCGAACGACTGAATCGTTTTTCCGCCCTGACGATTCGCGAAGCGGAATCTGGCGATGTTGTTGAGCCGGGACAGGTCCTGGTTGCGCCCGGCGGGAAAAATCTCGAATTCATCCTCAAAGAAGGCAAGATTGTGGCAAAGGTCTTCGCCCCGGAAGGGCACCAGCGTTATCTGCCTTCAGTCGACAAACTTTTTGCCAGTTCTGCAGAACTTTTCGGCGATCGGGTGCTCGGTGTTGTGCTGACCGGAATGGGTAATGACGGAGCTATTGGCACGCGTGAAGTCAAATCCGCCGGCGGCACTGTTTTTGCGGAAGCCGAAGAAAGTTGTGTCGTTTTCGGCATGCCCAAAGAAGCGATTGCCACCGGACTGGTGGACCGGATCGTGCCGTTGTCGCAGGTTTGCAAGGAAATCCTGCAGTATTGCGGGTATTAACGCTGGATATTTTTCCATAGGATTGTTATTATCTGCGGGTTTAGACTCTGATCATTATCGAGGAGCAAGACATGAGTCGTAGTGACGAAGAAAAAGATACTGTCTCGCGTGCAGACGATTTTCTGCAGATGTTCAAAAAGGGGGCTGAGTTCACTCAGGACCTGCTCAAGGAAAATGAACGTCTCAGATTTCGCATCGTCAAACTCGAAGAGTCTCTCAAGGGAAAGGACCAAGGGGCCTCCTCCGAATCGTCCGATATCATTGATTTAAAGAACAAGATTGAAGCCCTGGAACTGGAAAAAAAAGAAATCCTGGGCCGGATCAAGACGGTAGAAGAGGAGAACCAGAGCTTTGCGAACCGCTACCTGGAGATTGAAGAAGAAAACAACATGCTCGCCAATCTCTACATTGCATCGTATCAGCTCCATTCGACGTTGGATTTCAAAGAGGTTCTCCAGATTATCCTGGAAATTGTCATCAACCTGATAGGTGCTGAAGAATTCGGCGTTTTGCTCCTGGATGAAAAAACCAATCGGCTCGAACCGGTTGCCAGCGAAGGCATAGCAACCAATGAAATGCCTTCGATAGCCGTTGGCGAGGGGATTATCGGCGGATCGGTCAAGACCGGTGAAAACTACTTCATCGAAAGCATGGAGGGTTACCAGCGGGATTTTGCAAAACCATTGGTCTGCATCCCCCTGAAAATCAAGGAACACGTTATCGGTGTGATTGTGATCTATAAGCTGCTGGTGCAGAAAGATCAATTTAACAGCGTTGACTACGAACTTTTCACCCTGTTGGCCGGCCATGCCGCTACGGCGGTATTTTCGTCAAGGCTCTACTCCGATTCAGAGCGCAAGTTGTCCACCATCCAGGGCTTTATTGATTTATTGACCAAGTGAAACGGGGAGAGATTTCATGACTGATTATAAGGTTCTCGTTGTTGAAGACTCGCCCACCATGCGCCAGTTGATTGTCTTTGCCCTGAAGCGAATCCGCGGCTTCCAGATCTCTGAAGCCAATGATGGTGTCGATGGTTTGAAGAAACTCAGTGCTGACAAGTTTGACCTGATTGTTACTGATATCAATATGCCGATCATGGACGGGCTGAAACTGGTGAGCATGGTCCGCAACGATCCCAACTACAAGGAAACGCCGATTATCATAATCACTACTGAAGGCGCAACCGAAGACCGTGAACGGGCTCTTGCCCTGGGGGCCAATGAATATATAACCAAGCCGATCCAGACCATGCAGATACTGGAAACGGTCAAAAAATTAATGCATGTTTGATCCCAAGCCAACATAAAGCAGGAGGCGAGATTGTCTAAAGAAGAAGCAATTGAAGTCGAGGGCAGCGTTATAGAACCTTTGCCTAACGCCATGTTCAAAGTCGAACTTGACAATGGACACGTTGTTCTGGCACACATCTCAGGCAAAATGCGCAAATATTATATCCGTATTCTACCTGGTGACCGGGTCACTGTGGAGCTGTCACCTTATGATCTAAGCCGCGGCCGTATTACGTACCGCGCCAAATAAACTGGTTTCAGACGGCCTTTGCAGTCGTGTGACTGCCTGCCACTGTTTCTCGTGAGATAACCGGCTTATGCCGGTTTTCATGTTTCAAGCTGTGATGCCTGTTTGGAGGAAGTATGCAGGAACGTTATAACCCTCTGGAAATCGAAAAGGTCTGGCAGGAGCGCTGGTCGTCGAAACGACCTTGGCAGGTTTCCGAGGACCGTGACAAACAGAAATATTATCTGCTGGAGATGTTCCCTTACCCGTCAGGGCGGATCCACATGGGCCATGTCCGGAATTATTCGATCGGTGATGTTGTCGCCCGCTTCAAGCGCCTGCAGGGATTCAACGTGTTGCATCCGATGGGATGGGATGCTTTCGGCATGCCGGCAGAGAACGCAGCGATCCAGCATGGCACGCATCCGGCGATCTGGACCCGTGAAAATATCGCGAATATGCGCACCCAGCTCAAACGCATGGGCCTTTCGTACGACTGGGACAGGGAACTGGCCACCTGCGATGCCGATTATTATCGCTGGGAACAGCTGATTTTTCTGAAAATGATGGACAAGGGGCTGGCATACAAGAAGAGTGCTGCCGTCAACTGGTGCCCTGAATGTGAGACGGTCCTCGCCAACGAGCAGGTTGAGGAAGAATGTTGCTGGCGTTGCGACAACAAGGTCGTACAGAAAGAACTCGACCAGTGGTTTTTCAAGATCACACAGTATGCCGAAGAGCTCCTCGAGTGGACGGAAAGGATGACCGGCTGGCCGGAATCGGTGCTGACCATGCAGCGCAACTGGATCGGCAAGAGCATCGGTTGTGAAATTGATTTTGCGGTTGCCGGCAGCGATGAGAAAATCCGGGTCTTCACGACCCGTCCCGATACACTGTTTGGTGCCACATTCATGAGCCTAGCGCCGGAACACCCGATGGCACAAAAACTGACAATTCCCGAGCGGAGTCATGAAGTCGAGACGTTTATCAGCAAAGTTCAGGCTGTCGACCATGTCCAGCGTACCAGTGATGATTACGAAAAAGCAGGGGTTTTTACCGGTTCTTACTGCATCAATCCCGTCAACGGTATGAAAATCCCGGTCTTTCTGGGGAATTTTGTCCTCATGGGTTACGGCACCGGTGCAGTTATGGCGGTTCCAGCACACGACCAGCGTGATTTCGAGTTTGCCCGCAAATACGAGTTGCCGATCCAGGTCGTCATCCAGCCGGAAGGGTCCGCTCTGGAGGCTTCGGGGATGACCGAGGCCTGGGTCGGGACCGGCACGATGGTCAACTCCGGCGCATTTGACGGCCTCGACAACGAGACCGGTAAAGTCAAGGTCACTGAATTTCTCGAAAGTCGGGGCGCCGGTAAAAGCTCGGTCAACTATCGTATCCGCGACTGGCTGGTTTCCAGGCAGCGTTACTGGGGAACACCGATCCCGGTGGTCTATTGTGATGATTGCGGTGCAGTCCCGGTGCCTGAACAGGACCTGCCGGTTGAACTGCCGACTGACATAGAATTCAGCGGCGAAGGCGGGAGCCCGCTGGCCGGCCTGGAGTCGTTCGTCAACACAAGCTGTCCGCAATGCGACCAGCCCGCGCGCCGTGAAACGGATACTTTCGATACGTTCGTTGAAAGCTCCTGGTATTTTCTGCGTTATGCGAGCCCGAAACACGACCAGGCGCCCGTCGATCCTGCCGCTGTTGCCTACTGGTTGCCTGTTGATCAGTACATCGGTGGTGTCGAGCATGCCGTCATGCATCTGCTCTATGCCAGGTTCTGGACGAAAATCATGCGTGATCTGGACATGGTGTCTCTTGATGAACCATTTGAGAACCTGTTGACCCAGGGCATGGTCTGCATGGAGACCAAATCCTGTCCGGAACATGGCTGGCTGTACCCGGAAGAGATAGACCATGGCCTCTGCAGCCGTTGCCAGAAGGATGTCATCTCCGGTCGTAACGAGAAGATGAGCAAGTCGAAGAAGAATGTTATCGATCCGGACGGCCTGATCAATCGTTTCGGGGCGGATACGGCGCGCCTCTTTACTCTTTTTGCGTCTCCTCCGGAAAAGGACCTCGAGTGGAATGAACAGGGTGTGGAAGGCTGCTTCCGTTTTCTCAACCGTGTCTGGCGACTGGTTTACGAGAACATGGCGATTATCAAGGATGCCGGTGATGTCAAGTCCGGACAACTGCAGCCTGAGCCGAGGGCACTCCGTCGTCAGGTTCATCGCACGATCAAGAAGGTCACCGAAGATATTGACGACAACTTTCACTTCAATACGGCGATTGCGGCAGTCATGGAACTGGTCAACGGTATCATGGCATTTCCTGACAAACAGTCAGCACCTGAAGTCATGCGAGAGGCAATTGAAGCTGTCGTTCGTCTTTTGTCACCATTCGTGCCACATATAGCCGAAGAATTGTGGCAGCACCTGGGGTATGATGAATCTCTTGAAGAAAGTCGCTGGCTGGCATGGGATGAAAATGCCCTGGCTGCAGACACCCTTTTGATCGTTGTTCAGGTTAATGGCAAGGTCCGCGGCAAGGTGACCGTGCCGGCAGATGCAGACAATGCTGCTGTGGAAGCCGCGGCCCTGGCTGATGCAAATGTCGCTCGTTTTACCGAGGGGAAAAATATTCGCAAGGTGATTGTCGTACCCGGTCGTCTGGTCAATGTGGTGGTAGGGTGAGAACAATGCGTATTCTGCTGATTTTTTTCACCCTGCTTGTTGCAGGATGTGGCTATCATGTGCCCGGAGCATCTGAGTCCTGGGTCGGTGGTGCTGCCAGGGTTGTGTATGTCCAGCTGTTTGAAAACATGACCGCAGAACCTTACCTGGATAATTACATGTCCGATGCTCTGGTTGAAGAACTCTCCAGGTCAAGGGTTTTTGAGCTGACTGAGAACGTCGAAGCCGCGGATGTCCTGATTGGCGGAACGGTTGACGGTTTTACCAGTCAAGCGGTTTCCTATAGTTCATCCGACCGTATTACTGATTACCGTGCGACTATGACGATAACAGTGCGGTTGCTGAATATCGGTAAAGACCAGGTCCTGTGGCAGAAAAAAATGGGGCGCAGTGAAGATTACAGCGCTGCCGTCAACAAGAACCTGCAGCTGGAAGGGGAGCGCCTGGCGGCGAGACAGGTTGCAAGACGGCTTGCCGAGGATATCCGTGCGCAGCTTTTAAACAACTTTTGAAGCATGATAGATAAATGTCATTAAAAGAACTGCAAAATATCCTTCAGGCCGGAAGCATCCCCGGCCTGATTTTGCTTTACGGACCGGAGTCATATTTTATCGAGAGGGGCATGCTGGCCGTTCGTGATGCACTGGTTTCTCCCGAGAACCGGGATTTCAACCTGACCCTGTTCTATGGCAAGGATTTCAACGCCAACGACGTCGTGGAGCAGGCCAGAACCTTCCCCGTCTTTGCCGACCGTCGTCTGGTGATGATCAAAAACATCCACGAGTCAAAGGCCGAGCAGTTGGAAGGGCTCCTCGACTATGTCATCGATCCTGTTCCGGAAACCGTCCTGCTGCTGACTGCGGAAAAGATCGATGCGCGCCGCAAAATTTTTCAACTGTTTAAAAAGAATGGAGTCTCGATCGAGTTCAAGAAGATTTATGAGAACCAGTTGCCTTCTTTCGTTCGTGACCTGGCCAAAGACAGCAACCTGACCTTGACGGCAGGTGCGCTGAAGCTGTTTTGTAAAAGAGTCGGCACCAACCTCGCCGAAGTCCAGGGCGAGATGGTAAAATTGGCGGGTTATCTTGGTGAACGCGATCTCGCTGAAGAGGCTGATGTCGCAGCCATTGTGTCGGATACACGCATCGAGAGCATTTTTGACTTGACCGATGCAATGGGGCAGGGCGACCGGTCGACTGCCCTGACCCTGCTTGATCGTCTGCTGGCCGAAGGACAGGCCCCCTTGATGGTCCTAGCAATGATGACTCGCCATTTCAGGCAGATGTGGAAGATCAGTGAACTGATCTCACAGAGGGTTCCGCAGAGCGAGTTGCCGCGCAAGGTCGGAGTCAGCCCGTATTTTTTGAAAGGGTTGATGCAACAGGCAGGCAGGTTCGACAGCCAGCAGTACCGACGTGTGTTTAACCGTTTCCTGGAGGCAGACCTGGCGTTGAAATCAACTGGCGGGGAACCAAGGATGCAGTTGGAGAGACTGCTGCTGGAAATCACCGATATGAGCCGCAAAAAATAAGGGGAGTCGTTGATTAAAAATCAGTCTGCAGACTCTGTGCCGCTGACCAGCTTGGTCAGACGGCTGATCTTGCGGCTCGCTGTTGCTTTATGAATGACCCCCTTTGTCGCCGCCTTGTCAATATAAGGGACGGCTTTGTCCAGGAGGGTTTTGGCTGTCTCGATATCACCCTCGGCAATTGCCATGCG
>JBFLJZ010000039.1:0-5420 GCA_040882925.1 Desulfuromonadales bacterium | reverse complement strand
CCGGCATAGGCGGTCCCGTCATATTCAAGGATCAGAAGGATTGTGCGCATGATTTACCCGGCCAACCAGTGACAAACAATCACCAGCAACATGGTGGTAATAAAATATCGATCAGGGAGAGACAGGGGCCTCACCGACGGCAGCTCAGCAGGGCTTTGACCCGAGCTGTCTTCTGCAGCGATGTCATGCGCCATCTTGTCACCGCTGGCCAGCATTCTCTCCGTAAGATCTTGGGTTTGCATAACGAATAGAGACCAGCGCCCCCTGCCGCTTCGCTCTCGCTCTGCTGAGGCGATCTGACTTTTACCTGACTCAAGGATCTCTGCATGCACAACAGGGATAAAACCGAGAGCCAGCAAGAGAATTTTCTGCCAGTCGTCTGTTCGGCAGCCTAACCCTGAAAGTGGCCGCACGAACCAGTCAAACGCCGCGACAAGATCTTCAATTGACGTCGTAATCGCCAGGATTGCTGTAAAGATAACCGCCAGCACCATTTGCAGGCAGACAAAACCGCCTAGGGACAGCCCGTCCAGAGACAACCAGCCGAGGCCCCACAGGGTGCGACCAGGGGAGAACAGCAGATGCATCAGGAAGGTAAAGAGCAGCAGCCAGCGCAGCATCAGGCAGATGCGTAGAACCAGCAGCGCATGGGCGGAGATCACCCGCAGGGCAGCAGCCGCCACGACCATGAGAAGCACAAGCTGTAACCGGTCACCGGCGGCAAAGCTCAGCACGACCAGGGTCAGTGAGGCCAACACCTTGATCCGCGGATCAAGCCTGTGGATGAGGCTCTGTCCGGCCTGAAACAACCCGTTTTCCGTCTTTGCGATCAATGCTTCAACCAGAAAAGTTAAGGGGGGCTGCATGGCCCCCCGAAAAGACTGACATCAATATTGCCCGGTGCACGCGCCGTTGGGCAATAAAGATTTATGCCCGTTCCAGGAGGATGCGCAGCATGCGCCGCAGAGGCTCCGCCGCTCCCCAGAGCAACTGGTCACCACAGGTAAACGCCGCAACATACTGTGGCCCCATCTTCATCTTGCGCACCCGGCCAACCGGGATGGCAAGGGCCCCGGACACTGCCGTCGGAGTCAGCTCGGCGAGGGATGCAGCCTTGCTGTTCGGCACCAGCTTCACCCAGTCATTGTCCTCGTCAATCAGCGCTTCGATTTCCTCGATCGGCAGGTCCTTGTTCAGGCGCATCGTCAGTGCCTGGCTGTGACAACGCATGGTGCCTACCCGCACGCAGATACCATCGATCGGGACGGGCTGCGCATTGCCAAGGATCTTGTTGGTTTCCGCATAGCCTTTCCACTCTTCACGGCTTTGACCGTCTTCGACTTCACGATCGATCCACGGCAGCAGGCTGCCGGCAAGCGGATAACCGAATTCATCGACCGGCAACCGGTCGCTCCGCAATGCCTCGGTGACCTGCCGATCGATATCCAGGATCGCAGAGCCGGGGTCGTTCAGCAAGTCGTCGACAGAGCCTTCGAGAATCCCCATCTGGCAGAGCAGTTCGCGCATGTTGGGCGCGCCGGCACCTGAGGCCGCCTGGTAAGTCATTGAAGAGACCCACTCTACCAGGCCGGCACGGAACAGGCCGCCAATCGCCATCAGCATCAGGCTGACAGTACAGTTGCCGCCGATGAAGTCCTTCACTCCCCTGGCCAGCGCAGCGTTGATCACATCGCGATTGACCGGATCGAGGATAATTACCGCATCATCCTCCATACGCAGAGCGCTGGCTGCATCAATCCAGTAGCCATTCCAGCCTGCCTCGCGCAGCTGCGGATGGACCGCCTTGGTGTAATCACCGCCCTGACAGGTGATGATCACATCAAGCTGGCCGAGTTCTGTGACATCATCGGCACTTTTGAGAGTGCCCGCACCCATGGGTGCATTTTGTCCCGCCTGTGAGGTTGAGAAAAAGACCGGTTCGAGACCGGCAAGATCATTTTCCTCCTGCATGCGCTGCATGAGAACGGATCCGACCATCCCTCGCCAACCTACGATACCAACTTTCATTGTTTTGTTCCTTTTCTACGCAAATTGGTGACGATCCCGGACAGGGCCGTCCCCGGTGACTTTACAGATTTGCAATAATCGCATCGCCCATTGCCACGGTATTGACTTTCTTCTCACCGTCCCTGCCCTGGAAGATGTCACCGGTGCGGTAACCCTGGTTGAGGGTTTTCTCCACGGCTGAGTCGACAGCATCAGCGGCTTCGATCATGGCGAAAGAGTATCGCAGCATCATCGATGCGGAGAGAATCTGGGCAATCGGATTGGCGATCCCCTGCCCGGCGATATCCGGGGCGCTGCCGCCGGACGGTTCGTACATGCCAAACGACCCCTCGGCAAGCGACGCAGAAGGCAGCATGCCAAGCGATCCGGTCAACATGGCCGCCTCATCAGAGATGATGTCTCCGAACATGTTGCCACAGAGCATGACATCAAACTGTTTCGGCCAACGAACCAGCTGCATGGCCGCATTATCAACGTACATATGCGACAGTTCGACGTCGGGGTACTGCTTGGCAACACGCTCAACAACTTCACGCCAGAGGACCGACGTGGACAGAACATTGGCCTTGTCGATGGAACAAACCCTGCCGTCGCGCTTGCGGGCCGCCTGGAAAGCGACATGGCTGATTTTCTCCACTTCGGCCTCGGAATACTTCATGGTATCAAAACCGGTACGCTCCGGGCCCTCGCCTTCGATGCCCTTGGGTTGGGCAAAATAGATTCCGCCGGTCAACTCGCGCACGACAAGCAGGTTAAAGCCGCCCTCGATAACCTGTTCCTTGAGGCTCGAGGCACCGGTCAGGGCTGGAAAGATGATCGCCGGGCGCAGATTGCAGAACAAGCCGAAAATCTTGCGCAAGGGCAGCAGCGCACCGCGTTCGGGCTGCTCGTCCGGCGGCAGGCTCTCCCACTTCGGGCCACCGACGGAACCGAAAAGGATTGCATCCGAAGCCTTGCAGATCGCTATGGTTTTTTCCGGCAGGGCATTGCCATCCTCATCAATCGCAATGCCGCCGACGTTGGCAAAACGGCGCTCGAAGGTGACCCCGTACTTGTCCTGAACGGCGTTGAGGACTTTCAGCGCCTCCGCCATAACCTCGGGGCCGATACCATCTCCGGGCAGCACCGCCACAGTGTAGGATGTGCTCATCTTCCGCTCTCCTTTATTGCCTGTATATCAGGGCTTTCAATAGAAAAATGAAAAAACCGGATGTCACTATATGAAGGGTGCAACTCTTTGTCAAATGCTTTCAATGGAACAAAAATCTCTTTTTCAACAGCTTTCTTCGGAGGATATACGCCTCGTAACGACATTAAAAATATACATAATTAGTATAATTTATTTATATCATTTACTGCCAAAACCACGAGTATGGCGCGCTTGTTTTTCTTCGGTCTGTTAATAAAGTCTTTTGCAGTCGGCACAGAATGTCCTGCTGACCCGATGACAGGTGAGTTAACGGCTTGTCGAACTAAAACGGGAGAAGGCATCCTCCTGCCCTCTCCCGACTTGCGCGTCATAAAAAATTGGCCATTGACCTATAAGCCCAGATAAGCGGTCTTGACCTCTTCGTTGTCGAGCAGCTTTTCTGCTGTATCGGTGATCGTGATTTTGCCATTTTCCATGACATAACCGCGGTGAGCGAGCTTCAGAGCCTGGTTGGCGTTCTGTTCAACCAGGAAAATAGTGGTATTGTTGTCGTGGTTGATCTTGCGAATAATCTCGAAGATCTGCTTGATGATGATCGGTGCCAGGCCGAGGGAAGGTTCATCGAGCAGCAACAGGCGGGGGCGCGCCATCAAGGCGCGCGAGATGGCCAGCATCTGCTGCTCACCGCCAGACAGAGTCCCGCCAATCTGGCCACGCCGCTGGGCGAGGATCGGAAACAGGTCCATGACCATATTGATGTCCTGCTTGACCAGGGCTTTGTTGGTGCGCAGGTAGGCTCCCATCTCCAGGTTTTCCATGACCGACATGTTCGGGAAGATTCTGCGGCCTTCCGGCACCTGAATGATGCCCATCTGGACGATCTTGTCACCGGACAGGCCGTGTACGGGTTTTCCCTGGAACAGAATCTCGCCGGACCGCGGCGGGACGATGCCGCACAGAGACATCAAAGTCGTGGTTTTACCGGCACCATTGGCTCCGATCAGGGTGACGATCTCGCCTTCCTCGACTTCCAGAGAGACCCCCTTGAGGGCCTGAATATTACCGTAATAGGTGTTGATACCATTCACTTTAAGCATCGTCGCCTCCCTCGCCGAGGTAGGCTTCGATCACCTTGGGGTTGCTGCGAATTTCCTGCGGCGAACCCTGCGCAATCTTTTTACCGTACTCCATGACGTAGATGCGTTCCGAGATATTCATCACCAGCTTCATATCGTGCTCGATCAGCAGAATGGAAATGTTTTCCGTATCCTTGATCCGCACGATCAATTCATCGAGGGCCTTGGTCTCGTACGGGTTCATGCCCGCAGCAGGTTCGTCGAGTAGCAGCAGGAAAGGATCGGTTGCCATCGCCCGGGCAATTTCGAGACGCCGTTGGGCGCCATAAGGAAGATTTTTGGCAAATTCGTCGGCAAAACCAACCAAGCCGACCTTTTCGAGGAGCTCATAGCTCTTCTCGATCGTTTCCCGTTCCTGGCGATTGGTGTTCTTCCCGCGCAGTACAGCACCGAGGATATTGGTTGTCGTGCGACAGTGCCGCCCGATCATGACATTCTCCAGAACGGTCATGTTCTGGAACAGGCGGATATTCTGAAAAGTTCTCGCCAGGCCCATGGCTGTGACACGATTTGGTTTAAAGCCATTGATCTTATGGGTTTTTTGTTCAGGCGGATGAACCAGGATATCGCCCCGAGTCGGTTTGTAGATGCCTGTCACGCAGTTAAAGAAAGTCGTCTTGCCTGCCCCGTTCGGGCCGATCAAGGCAACGATTTCTCCCGCGCAAACCTCCAGGGTGATACTATCGACAGCTCGCAGGCCGCCGAAATCCATGGTCAGTTCCCTGACCTCGAGCAGCTTCTGCGCATTCTCAGCCATGGGTTTCCTCCGCCCGGACCTTACGATGCGTGTAGGTCTTTCTTACGTTTGCCACCAGTCCCTGCGGACGGAACAACATCATGAGCACCATGACCGCCCCGAAGACCAGCATCCGGTAGTCTTCAAAAGCACGCAGATATTCAGGCAACAGGTTGAGGACCAGGGCGGCAATCACAACACCGACAATGGAACCCATACCGCCGAGGACGACCATCGACAAGACGATCGCAGACAACATGAAGTCGAAACTCGCCGGGTTGATATAAGTTGTCTGTGAAGCGAAGATGACCCCGACCAGGCCGGCCCAGAAAGCGCCCAGCGCATACGCAGAGAGCTTGGTTTTTGCCAT
>JBFLJZ010000256.1:0-13204 GCA_040882925.1 Desulfuromonadales bacterium | reverse complement strand
GTTATTGTTTAAAATGAATTCAGCCTGCGCAAGAAGGCCTTGAGCAGACCATAATTGCGCCGATTGAACTGAAACACCAGGCGCGGCAGATCGACAAGATCGGGCTGGTCCTGTTCTTCCGGCAGGGCCCCGGTCAACTCCAGGTGGCTTCCTGGCTCGATGATCTCCCTGAACTCTCCTTCCAGCACAGCAAGATTTTCCTTGCTCAAAGGCTTGTTAAGTCGGATGACATAGGTTGACCCGACCCACCTGCTGGAATGGTAGTTCCGGTAAAAATCATCAATAACCTGTGCCGCTTCGAACGGGTCGCGAGTGATCGTAAAAAGGCTGAAGTCCTCTCCGGAGATCAGGCCGCGCTTGAGCATGACCTTTTTCATAAAATCAAGCCAGGGCTCCCAGTAGCTGCCGTCATCATCATCGATCAGGACCAGAGGGATGGGCGGGTTCTTGCCGGTCTGTACCAGGGTCAGTGTTTCCATAGCCTCATCCAACGTGCCAAATCCCCCAGGGAAGAGGGCCACTGCGTCAGCTTCTTTCAAAAAGGCCACTTTCCGATTGAAAAAATACTGGTAGGTGATAGCATGGCCACTATTCTCCATGACCGGGTTGGTCCCCTGCTCAAAAGGCAGCCGGATGTTAACCGCAAACGAATTTTCTGCTCCCGCACCTTCATTGCCGGCCTGCATGATACCCGGTCCGCCGCCGGTGATCACCATATAGCCGAGACGGACGAGCTGCCGGGAGAACTTGACGCACTTCTTGTAGCTCTCCTCGTCCGGCGCGGTCCGAGCCGAGCCGAAGATCGTCACCTTCTTGCGTTCGCGATAAGGGCCGAACATCTTGCTGGTGTAGCGCATCTCTTTCAACGTGGCGCGCAGCATCTTCAAATCAGCCAGATAATCATTCTCCTGGCCGGTCTTCAAAGCGCTGATCACCATCTCGCGGATGATGTTCGGGTGATGCACTTCGGCCATGGTGAGGATCTCGTCAATCAGCTCATCCAGCCGACCGTTGGTCTTTTTAAAACTGATATCCATAGCTCATCCTTTGCGTGAATTGAGGTGATATTCTACCATGACTTACGGCATCCGGGCTCCCTGTTTCGTCAACAGGATATCTCCACCATCGATGCGTTCCAGGGCAATCCAGAGACCGCGCAGGCTCGCGGATGGATAGCGCTCTGCAAGGCACTGGTATTCCTGTCGCAGCTGCCGATCCAGCAGGCGCAGCTGTTGTCGATCTGCAGCAGAGAGATTTGCATCTAGCTGCTCACAGAAGAAGGTAATGCAGTTATAGGGGCGGCGGTCAACCGACAGACGGCAGCCTGATTCGCCGAGGTACGGGCAGGGCCTGTCGAGATCGGGGGCAGGGGGCTCCTCGTCTGCCAGCAGATAAGTCAGCAGGTTGGGCAGTGTCAGGTGATGTCGGCCGCAAGCACAGCAGGCGCCAGCACATACGGCACACGTCTGTACGCCGCCGGCGGCATGGAAAAGAGTGTCGAGATCGAGCTGAATTGCGCCAATCGAGTCTAGCCTGCTCCTGAGCCATTGCCGTTCCGCCTCGTCGAGCGCAGCAAGCTCATCCCTGATCTTCTGCAGCAAGGCGAGCCATTCGATATGCTTGATCTTCTGCTCTCTGGTCATAGCCGGACTCCTGGCAAGCAAGGCGCGCTACTGGCCAAGAAATAAGCGGCACCAGCATATCCTGGTACCGCCGGGCCCTGCTTCGTGAAACAGGACAATGAAGTGGTCGGAGAAAACCGTAAGCCGGGTTCTGTGCCCCGCAGCGGTTACCCGCAACGGGGTGACGATCATTCCTCTAGAACCATCGTTGCCGGTGGTCTCAAGCGGCCTGACCCGGGAGTCTCGAACGGGCCGTCCTCAAACACTCCCCTATTTGGCCTTGCTCCGGATGGGGTTTACCGAGCTGCCGACGTCACCGCCGGCACTGGTGAGCTCTTGCCTCACCCTTTCACCCTTACCACGTCGCAGCCAGGCCGCGACGGGCGGTCTTCTCTCTGTGGCACTTTCCCTGGGGTCGCCCCCGGTCCCCGTTAAGGACCATCCTGCCCTGTGGAGCCCGGACTTTCCTCCCCCTGCTTTCGCACGCGGCTACGGCAGGCGGCGATCGCCTGGCTTTCTCCAACCACATTTCAGCGTTCTGTTTTCAGCCCGGTTCACTCACGTAAAGCAACCGGTTGCAATGCGGACAGGTCTGCACCTCCTTGACGACGAACAGACTGTTGAACAGTTGTGGCGGAAGGTGCATGTGGCAACCCAGGCATGCGCCGTTGCGGGCTTCGACAACGGCTACTCCGCCACGCCTCGACATCAGGAGCTCGTAGCGTTTACGCAGTCTCGCCGGCAGGTCTTTCAAGAGGACTTTTCGTTGACGCTCCATCTCGTCGAGTTTTTCAACCACCGAAACCAGTGAGGCATCGATCTCGGCACAACGTTCACTCGTCTGTTGTTTGGCATTGGCAAACTCTTCGTCTTTTTCAGTTTTTTCCGCACTCAGTGATGTCAGTGTCTCATTCTTCGCATCAATCTGGTCCTGCAGTTCCTTGGCGAGTTTCTTGGCCGTATCCACTTCCTTGAGAACCGCAATATATTCTTTCTGGGTTTTGATCTGGGGAAGACGCCCTTCGGAACGCTCTATGTTCTGCTGCTCCAAAACCATCGCGTTGACCAGTTCCTTCTTCTCGTTTTCCAGCCCGCCGACTTCTTCGGCGAGGCTATCGACCATTTCCTGCAAGCGCTCCAGTTCGACATTGAGGGCCCGTTGTTCATCAAGACCGGTCTGCCGTTCAGCCTCAATGATATTCTTTTCCGTATCCAACTCCTGCAAGTCACGCAGTAACTGCAACTGCTTCTGCACGATAAACGCCTCCCTTGTTGTAATCTCTTTGTATCGACCGCCAGCCGACAGCCGAGCTTGTTTAGTAAAACCGGAAAGGATCCTGCTCTCCGGTGTATGCTACAAAATCTATCTCCCAGCGCCGTTGTTCGGCAGCGTTGCGCAATGCTTCTGCGACTCGCTGTATCATCAGTTTTTCAGTCGCAAAGTGTCCGGCGTCAATCACAGCGATGCCGAGTTCCTCGGCTTGTCGGGCATCATGATATTTAACGTCACCGGTGACGAGCACGTCAGCCCCCTGGCGATGGGCCGCGTGCAGCAAACCGGCGCCGGCCCCCCCGCAGAGTGCGACCTTGTGAACGGATAAATCACCGGCTCCAGTCAGGCGTAGACAGTCGCAACCGAGAACCTGTTTGACGTTTGCGGCAAAATCGTCAAGCGTCGCCGCCTGTTCCAGTTTGCCGATTCTGCCCAATCCGGCCCCGGGCACCTGGTTCTGCATGGGGAAGAGATCGTAGGCAACCTCTTCGTACGGGTGCGCTTTCAGCATCTTCTCCACAACCCGTGCCAGTTTGCGCTGTGGCACGATCGTCTCGAGGCGAACTTCCTCGACCTGTTCCAGTTTGCCCGGTTCACCGATAAATGGATTCGATTGCTGAGCGGGACGGAAGGTCCCTTCTCCCCGGATGCGGAAAGAACATTGATCGTAGGCACCGACCTGGCCTGCGCCACCGGCAAACAGGGCCTCTGCAACCTGTGGTTCGTGACCAACCGGGACAAAGACCACCAGTTTGAGGTATTCACCGGCAACCGGCTGCAGCGGTTCGGGCGCATGCACGTCAAGCTGTCCGGCCAGCCAGCTGTTGAGTCCGTCCTCGGCACTATCGAGATTGGTGTGGGCACTGAGCACCGCAACGCCGGATTGTACTGCTTGCCAGAGGATCTTGCCAACCGCATCGTCCGGAGTCAGACACTTGATCGGACGGAACAGCAGGGGATGATGCGTGACCAAGGCCTGAGCCCCGGCATCACGAGCAGCCTGAACGGCAGGCAGAGAGGGGTCCAATGAGACCATGACCCGCTTCAGAGGTGCGGTAAGATCGCCGACCTGCAACCCGACATTGTCCCAATCTTCGGCCAGGCCCGGGTCGTACAAGCCGTGAATCAGGCCGAGCAGATCCTGTATGCGTAGTACTTTGTTTGCCATCATCCCTACGTAAAAAGAGTGCAACCTGGTCTTCGGCTGCACTCTCCTTACATCTCTTGAAATCTATCTGAACCAGTCAACATCGATCATGGTGCTGGGGCGGGTGGTGGGCCCACCAGGGTTCGAACCTGGGACCGACCGGTTATGAGCCGGTGGCTCTTCCAACTGAGCTATGGGCCCGCTAAAATTCAGGCCGAAAGAGTGAGTTGCGTATTCTTCTCTGTCAATCACTTTCCAGTGCCCGGTCTCTCTGAACAATCAAACGAAACATCCGTATCATTTACCAATCACTTGGCCAGTTCAGCCACACCTAGGTGCTGCCTCCCGTTTCCATAAAACTCTTCAGGCGCTTGGCGCGGCTCGGATGGCGCAGCTTGCGCAGCGCCTTGGCTTCGATCTGGCGAATCCGCTCTCGGGTCACGGCAAAATCCTGGCCGACTTCTTCCAGGGTATGATCCGATTTCTCGCCGATACCGAAACGCATGCGCAAAACTCGTTCTTCTCGTGGTGTCAGGGTCGCAAGGACTTTGGCGGTCTGATCAGAGAGGTTGCCCTTGATAACCGCTTCAAGGGGCGAGACCACACCCTTGTCCTCAATGAAATCACCGAGAGAGGAGTCCTCTTCTTCGCCGATCGGGGTTTCCAGGCTGATCGGTTCTTTGGCGATCTTCAGAACCCGGCGCACCTTTTCAAGAGGCAATTCCATGCGCTCGGCAATCTCCTCCGGCGTCGGCTCACGGCCGATCTCCTGGACCAGCTGCCGGCTGGTGCGGATCAACTTGTTGATCGTTTCGATCATATGCACCGGGATGCGGATCGTGCGCGCCTGGTCGGCGATGGCGCGGGTAATTGCCTGACGAATCCACCAGGTTGCGTAGGTCGAAAACTTGTAGCCACGCTGGTATTCGAATTTATCGACGGCCTTCATCAGGCCGATATTGCCTTCCTGGATCAGGTCGAGGAACTGCAGTCCGCGGTTGGTGTATTTCTTGGCGATCGAGACCACCAGGCGCAGGTTGGCTTCGACCAGTTCGGTCTTGGCTTGCTTGGCGCGCCACTCGCCCTTGTTGACTTCCTTGAGCGATTCAAGCAGCTCTTCAGGAGCAAACCCCGACTCCTCTTCAACCTTGGCAAACTTGCGATCAGTCCCTTTCAGACGCTTCTCAACCACCAGGAGAGTATCCATCGGCCGGTCGAGTTCTCCAGCCACGGCACGGGCCTCGTTTTCACTTTTGCGCATCTTGCGCAACAGCTTGCTGATCTCATCGTACGGGCGACCCAGCGATTCTTCACAGGCCCTGACTTCCTGCTTGGCCTTTTTGACTTGTTTGGCCAACTCCTTGAGCCGGTCAACGATTTTGGCGATCTGGTAATCCTTGAGACGAATCTGATTCATCAGATCACCCATCTCCGTCTTCAGCTTTTCCATTTCCTTGTCGATCGGCTTGCGCTTGGTCTTGGTCGCAGAAGCCGCATCATCGCGCAGCATCATGAAACGTTCGTAGCGGGTTCTAATCTCCTCGATCAGACCTACGACGCGCTCGCGATGTCTTTCCTCGGCCTCGCTGCCCTCTTCTTCGTCGTAATCTTTGGTGATCTCTGCAACGCTGATCTGGCCCTTCTGGTGACGTTCACCAAGCGTGACCACTTCTTTGAAGGCAATCGGCGTCTTGACGATCACTCTGGCGACCAGAGCTTCACCTTCTTCGATACGCTTGGCTATTTCGACTTCGCCTTCACGAGTCAACAAAGAGACCTGGCCCATCTCACGCAGGTACATACGGACCGGGTCACTGGTGCGGCCCATGACATCGGCGTCAAACTCGGCTTCTTCTTCGTTGTCGTCGCTGGAGGAAGATCCTTGCGATGGCTGCTTGTTTGAGGTGGATTTCTGTTCTGCGTCAACCACCTCGATGTCCATCTCGCCGAACATGCTCATGACGTCGTCAAGCTGCTCGGAGGACACCATATCGGCAGGCAGGATATCATTCACCTCATCGTAGGTGAGATAGCCCTTTTCCTTGCCGAGGTCAATCAGCTGCTGGACTTCTTCAATACTGGTCTTTTTGGCCATCAATACGCCCCTCTAAGAGACTTACTGTGATAAAGAATAGCATTTTTTGGACAAGCTTTGTATTATATGGAAAAAGCTTTATACTTCAAAGTCTTTTTTTAAGTTTCTGGTTGATTTTTATCCGCTCGCGCTGGCATTTCTCTAAAGTGGCCTGATCATTATCATGCCGGGCCTGTTCTTCGATCTGCCGAATCTCTTGCAGACGTTGTTTCAGGACAGCATTGGCGACCGCTTTGCGGCAATCCTGAAAAATCATCTCCGGGTCATCAGCCCATCCTTGATCTTCCTTCAACACAAGCCCCGCCAGCAGTGACTGCTTCGTTTCGTCAAGGCTGGCATCGATCAGATCCTGCGGCAACAAGCCATCTGCATTTTCACGCTGCAGAAGATAATCAGCCAGGTCACGGAATTGTTCGTCGAGGAACAATTCCTGCGTGCCGACCTCTCGCACCATGTTGCGCAGCCGATCGTCAGCCAGCATCAAGCGTAACAGGTATGTCTGGGTTTGTCCTGTCTCGGTCAACGGCCTGCCTGCAGGTTGTGGCTGAACTGCCGGTCGCCGCACGGCAGCTTGCGGTGCCCTGCGGTTTTTCAGCTGCGCTTGCAAAACCTCGATATCTAAGCCCAGAAGCCCGGCAAGCTGCTTCAGATAAAGACTGCGCTCCAGGTCACCGGGCAGGCGACGGATCCGTTCAAGAGCCTGATCAGCTGCTCGCGCACGACCCTCGACGGTCTCATCGTTGATCCGTAACTGGTCCTCGATAAAGACCTCGAGAACCGGCCGGGATGCGTCGAGGCAGCTACGGAAACCTGACTCGCCTCTCGCCTTGAGCAGTGAATCGGGGTCCTCACCCGAGGGCATAGCCACAACACTCACGGCGAGACCGGATGGCAGCAGGGCATCCATGGCTCTAAAGGTCGCCTGACGACCGGCAGCATCCTCATCAAAGATCAGCAGGATCTTGTCGGCATAACGTTTCAGCAGGCGGGCATGGTCCGGCGTCAGCGCCGTACCGCAGGTTGCCACGGCATTGGCGAATCCGGCCCGGTGCAAGGCCAGCACATCAAAATAGCCTTCGACAACCAGCGCTGTATCACTGTGTCGTATGGCATCACGCGCCTGGTAGAGGCCGTAAAGGACCTGGCCCTTGTGATAAACATCGGTCTCCGGAGAGTTGATATACTTCGGCAGGCTGTCATCCAGAACCCGGCCACCGAAAGCGACCATGTGCCCCTGGAGGTCATGAATCGGGAAGAGCAGCCGATTGCGGAACAGGTCATAATCGCCGCGCCCCTGCTTGCCCGGGCGCACCAGCCCGGTCTTACGCACATCGTCGGCAGAAAAGCTCTTGCCGGTCAGGTGTTTCGCCAGCGTCTCCCAGCCCTCCGGAGCAAAGCCAAGCTGAAAGGCCCTGACCGTCTCCCCTGCATAGCCGCGTTGTCGCAGATAACGACGCCCGGGCGCACCAGCTTCATCTTCAAGCAAAATTTGGTGGTAGAACTGGCCCGCCACTGCATTGATTCGGCCCAGTCGCTCACGGGACTCGCGACGACGTATCTCGGCTGGCGACACCTCCTCTTCCTCAACCTCGACACCCACCTTTTCGCCAAGGCGCTTAACCGCATCGGGAAAGCTTAAACCTTCCATGCGCATCAGAAAAGAGAAGACGTTGCCGCCGACACCACAGCCAAAGCAATGGAAAATCTGTCGCGCCGAGTTGACGTTGAAAGACGGAGACTTTTCCTGGTGGAAGGGACATAATCCCTGGTTGTTGACGCCGGAGCGTTTCAGTGGCAGGTAGCTGGAGACCACCTCGACAATATCGATGCGATCCTTGATCTCCTGGATTTTTTCTTCCGGTATCCGTGCCATCAATGCCTCAGTTCGACCATTGTAACGTTATCGCCACCCTGGTCCGGACCAGCGGCATGAAATACCGTGACTTCACGGCGTTCAGCCAGAAACTCTCGAACCGCCTTGCGTAAAATGCCCTGCCCGGCGCCATGGACGATTTCCAGCTTCTGTTCACCGTGCAGCAGCGCCTCGTCGAGAAACCGGCCGAGCAATCCCTGGGCGTCCTCAACCCTTTTGCCGACCAGCACCAGCCGTGGCAGAAACGCCTTGCGTTCGACCCGGTCGCGGACTTTGGGCGCGAGCTTTTTCTGCGCGGCAAAACGACGCGGCTGATATTGGCGTAGCGACTTGATCGGCTGGCGCAGCTTTTTGCCGCCGGCGATGAGCTCCACCCGGCCACCATCGATAACGGCAACTTCGGCATCAACACCCAGGGCCGGTACGTACAGGATTTCTTTTGTGACAACCTCCCGAGGGACCTGTTGCGGGCCTTGCGGCAAAGGTTCCGGCAAGGAGTCTCGCAACTCCCGCACAGATCGGGTCAATGCTGCCCGCTCCCTGGGCAGGACACCACTCTGGGGGACCTTGCTGAAGACCTCCTTGAGTTTCTCTTCGGCTGCGGCGAGAATTTTCTTGCCTTGCAGGCGAGCGTCTTCGAGAATCTCCTGCTTGCGAACCTCAAGGTCCTCACGATCATGACGAATCTTTTGCTGCTCCAATTCTGCCGAGCAGCGTAATCGCTCTGCCTGGTCAAGCTCTTCATCGAGAACCGCACGCAGAGACTGCAATCGCTCTATGATCGCGCCACCGGAGCGTTCGGCCTGGTCGAGATAACCGTCAGCATTCTGCAGCAAAGACTCAGGCAGACCGATTCTGCGGGCGATGGTGAAAGCATGGCTGGCTCCCGGGATGCCATAATGCAGGCGAAAGGTCGGCTGTAATGTCTCGGTGTCAAATTCAACGGCGGCATTTTCAACCTGGTCTTCAAGCTGGGCATAACCCTTGACGACATGCAGGTGCGTTGTCGCCAAGACCCTGGCACCCTTGCTGCGCAGATAATCGACGGTTGCCAGTGCCAGCGCTGAGCCTTCGCCCGGATCAGTGCCGGTACCGAGTTCATCCATCAGCACCAGGGTTGTCTCATCGGCAGTTTCGATAATCTTGCGCCATCGCATCAAGTGCCCGGAATAGGTCGAGAGGCTCGCCTCGATACTCTGTTCATCACCGATATCGGTCATCACCCGGGAGAAAGGGAAAAGGCGACTGCCCTGTGCACAGGGGATCGGCATGCCGGCACGAACCATCAAGACCAGCAACCCGGCGGTCTTCAGGGCAACCGTTTTCCCGCCGGTGTTCGGACCACTGATAATCAGCGCCTGGCATTCTTCGGCAAGCCGAACATCGACCGGCACCGGGCTCGGCGCATCACTGTCAGCAAGTTTTGCCGCAACCAGCAACGGATGACGGGCATCATGCAACCCGAGACACGGTTGTTCAGCCAATTCAGGAACGATACCATCCATCTCGACTGTCAGGCGGGCAATGGCCTGGCGAAGATCGAGGCGTGCCAACACCGCCTGGTTCGCAGCCAGCTCTTTGCGCACCTTGCGCACTCCGGCGGTCAGGCCGGCCAGGATGCGCTCTTCCTCCCGGGCAATCTTGTGCAGCGTGGTCTGGATGCGGTTATTGCTCTCCAGTGTAGTCGCCGGTTCCAGGTAGAGCGTCTGGCCGCTGGCCGAGACATCATGCACGAAACCTTTCAAGCGACCGCTGTGGTCTGCCCGGACGGGCACCACGTAACGCCCGTTGCGGTCGGTCACCAAAGATTCCTGAAAAACCCCCTGCAGGCTTTCATCCTGCAAGAGTTTTTCCAGCTGACGCCTGACCCTGGTCCGCTCTTGCTTGATACTGTGACGCAGGTCGGCCAGCTCAAACGAAGCGGAATCAAGAACTTCGCCACGCTCACCGATGCTGCGCCGTAACTCGGCAAGCAGCCCCGGGATCGGCGTTAATCGCTTGGCAAAGGCAGTCAACAGCGAACTGTGTTCACTGTTCAATAGTTGCTGGCGCGTTGCAGACGCGGCCTCAAGAGCCGACTGGACATCACGCAAGACCTCTGGCTCCAGCCTCAATCCCTCCGTATGCAAAGTCTCAAGGTGGGGGAGAAGATCATCTCCGGAACCCAATTGGAGCGGCCCGTCTTCCTGCAATATCAACCTGGCTTCTTCGGTTTCACGTAAAGCTTGAAAAATTTGCCGGTGATCATGCAACGGCATCAGTTCCGCGGCCAACAGCTTGCCGTAAGGCGTCTGGGTTTTACCAACGACCAGTTTAACGACCTTGGCAAACTCCAGCTGCACCAGGCTATCCGTTGCAATTATGTTTGCAGTTGCTCGGTCAGACGTCGTCATTTTAAAACGCGTTGGCTCCCCTTGATCACTGCATCGCCTAATTCGACAAAGGGCGGCGCCAAGTAGGCCTGCTTCAGTATCCGGTCCATTCCCCAGGGCATCGGCTGCAAAGAGACCGCAAAGAGAACGACTGCCAGCAGCAACGCTCCCTGCGACAGCCCGAACACTCCGCCGATCAGACGGTTGAAGCCGCCGAGAAACATCAGTTTGACAAACTTGGACAGCAGGAAGCCGAGGGCCAGGAAAAAGATCATGGTGGCCAGGAACAACACTGTGAAAGTGGTCGCTACGGCAATTTCTGTTGGTATATCGAGCTGCTTGAGCAGGGCCTCGGCCAAAGGCCCGTGGTAACGAAAGGCCAGCAGAGCGCCGAGAAAAAGGCCTGCCAGGGAACAGACTTCCTTGAGCAGGCCGCGCAGCAACCCCTTGAGCAAAAAACCGCAGAGGATGACAAGGATGGCAATATCGATGCCGTTCATGGTCTGATTCAGGCCCCCTCGACGCTTACCTCGCCAGCTGTTTACGGACTATCTCGCTGACCAGTCTGCCATCAGCACGGCCGGTGGTCTGCGCCGTAACCAGTTTCATGACCGCCCCCATGTCCCGGACAGAAACGGCCCCCGATGTGGTGATCGCCCTGGCGACCAGCTCTTCCAGCTCGCCTTCGCTCAACTGGGCAGGCAGAAACTCCTGCAGAATGGCCAATTCCTGTTCTTCCTTGTCGGCCAGTTCCGGGCGGGTCGTACGATAGGCTTCTGCCGCCTCACGCCGCTGCTTGACCAGGGTGGAGAGGACCTTGATCGTCGCCGGGTCATCCAGCTGCCGGCGCGCTTCGATTTCGGCATTTTTCAGGGCGGTGCGGGCCATGCGTATAGTACCCAGACGCAGGCTGTCCCTGGACTTCATAGCGGCCTTCATTTCCTCACTCAAGCGATCCTGAATACTCATAAAAGCTTCTCTCCCACCGAGTCATCGGCTACGTCCGGCCTTCTCCTGCAGGCCGGACGTGCCGAAACGGCGCTCTAGTTCTGCGTAAATTTTGTCCGGCGGCAAATCGTAATAGCTGAGCAATACCAGGGTATGGAACCAGAGATCTGCCACTTCGCTGACGACCTCATCAAGCTTGCCACCCTTGCCGGCGACGGCCACCTCAGTCGCCTCTTCACCGATCTTGCCGAGAATTTTGTCGAGGCCCTTGGCGTATAGCGATGCAACGTATGACTTCGCCGATGGATTGTTCTTGCGTTCCTGGACGACATGGTAAACCGCATCCAGGATATTATTGTCTTCTTTCATTTCTTCAGCCTTAAGTTAAGAACCGAAAGCTCCAGCGGGCCGCCAAGATATTAAAACACAAAACCGATCGATTGTTCCTGGTGTCTTTGAGCCTTTGTGGCTAAAAGTCTGTTGCCAAAAAGATCAAACCCGCGCAGGCACGCCGTGCTCGCGTAGATATTCCTTGCATTCCCCTATGGTATATTCACGAAAGTGGAAGATGCTCGCAGCAAGCGCGGCGCTGGCTCCGCCTTCAACAAGACCCTCGCGAATGTGTTCGAGATTACCGACACCACCGGACGCGATCACCGGGATATTCACCCGGTCGCTGACCGCACGGGTGAGTGGAATATCATAACCGTCTTTGGTGCCGTCGCAGTCCATCGAAGTCAAAAGGATTTCACCGGCGCCATAACCCTCCATGCGTTCGGCCCACTCGAGAGCGTCGATTCCGGTCGGGTTGCGCCCGCCGTGGGTATACACTTCCCAGGCCGACGGGTCACTGCCCGGCACCCTTCTGGCATCAATCGCGACGACGATGCACTGGGAGCCGAAACGTTCCGCAGCCTCGCGGACGAACTCAGGTCGATGCACCGCCGCGGTATTGATAGAAACTTTGTCGGCACCGGCATTGAGCAGGTTGCGTATATCGGCAATCTCGCGAACCCCGCCGCCGACCGTCAGCGGCATGAAGACCCGCTCGGCCGTGCGAGCGACGACGTCGAGGATAATATTGCGTTTGTCGCTGGAGGCAGTAATGTCCAGGAAGGTCAACTCGTCGGCACCCTGGACATCATAAGCTTCGGCCGCCTCGACCGGGTCACCGGCATCACGCAAACCGACAAAATTTACGCCTTTGACCACCCGGCCGTCTTTGACATCGAGACAGGGAATGATGCGTTTTGCCAACATGCTAGCTGATCTCCCCTTTGGCCAAGGCCACCGCTTCTCGCAGGTCAATCGCCCCGGAGTAGATCGCCTTGCCGGTAATCACGCCGGTCACCCCGGAAGACTCGATCGCCATCAGGCGGCGGATATCATCAAGACTCGACAGACCTCCGGAAGCAATCACCGGGATATCGATCGACTCGGCCAGATTCCTGGTCGCCTCGATGTTCGGCCCCTGCATCATGCCGTCACGGGCGATGTCGGTGTAGATGATTGCCTCGACACCGAAACCGGCCATTTCCTTGGCCATCTCGATCGCACTCTTCGCCGTGACATCAGCCCAGCCACGCACTGCCACCAGGCCATTTTTGGCGTCAATTCCGACAACGATCCGCCCCGGATACGTCCTGCAGGCCTCTTCAACCAGCTGCGGATTCTCCTTGGCGACGGTGCCGAGGATCACCCGGTCGATGCCGAGCTCGAGATAGGCCTCTATGGTCTGCATATGACGAATACCGCCACCCAGCTCGGTAGGGATCGTGATGGCCTCGACGATCGCCTTGATCGCGTCACGGTTTTTCGGCACTCCGGCAAAAGCGCCATCGAGATCGACAATGTGCAGCAGTTCACCACCCTGC
>JBFLJZ010000255.1:0-2828 GCA_040882925.1 Desulfuromonadales bacterium | reverse complement strand
GTTGTACTAAAGGCCTCCGCATATGATGCTGATGATGCTTCGGAGGAAACAGTCAATACCAGAGACGATTTCATGGGCGTCGGTGGCAGTCAGGATGTCGCAAACAACGACAAGGGTGACAATGACACTCTGATCCTCGAATTTGCCAAAGCAGATTCCTGGGACCTCTCTACTGGTGAACCTGTCGATGGCGTATTCGAATCCGTCGACCTGTCAGCCATCAGTTTCTCTACGATTGCATTCGGAGCGGGTGAACAGCTTTCCTGGACAGCCTACCTAGATGGCAATATTGCAGGAAACGGAACGATAGACGGAACAGGCTCTGGCAACTCATCAAGCAACTTGCAAGAGTACACGCTTGGTCCTTTGGAGATTGGTAGTGAATTCGACACCATCGAATTCTCAGCAACAGAAGGTTCTTCTTACAAAATCGGCGGAATCAACATATTGGTCGCCGATGGCACGGTAGACCAGAGCACCGGGGTTACTCTCGTCGGAACGGACGGAGATAACGACGCCACAGCAGCGCAGACCATCGACCTGACTTTCTCAAGTAATGAAACACTAGAAGGAAGCTCTGGGGAAGACGTTATAACTGGCGGTTCAGGAGATGATATAATCACTGGCGGTCTCGGTAACGACATCCTCGTCGGCGGAGACGGAGAGGACACCTTCATCTTCAACATGGGAGAGTTAGACCAGCAGACGGATGACGGAGTTAATGTCATAAAAGACTTTAGCCTTGCCGATGACATCCTTGGCTTCCATGAGGTTCTTGATACAGGCGAGATAATAATAAACGTCAGCGGAGACGACATAACTTTAACAACCGACACGGGTTCTACCTCGATTACTCTCGAAGATGTCAACAGCGGTGGGCCTTTCACTGATTACGACGGGCAGTCTTTACAGTCGTTCATTGACACCCCTGATGCTCCGCACATCAACGTCGATACAAACCCGGACACCTACGCATCATAAGCATAGAGAAAGCAAACAAAAGAAAGGGGCAGCCTGATATGGCCGCCCCTTTCTTATTACCTTTTCACACTCCGCTACGCACCACATATTTCTAGTACTTCACCTCAACCCGATAACTCAGTGTAGCCTCTCCCTTGCCAGGGACCTTAACCACCCAAAGCGCCGTATCAGATGAAGCCTTACTGTGCTTATGGCTCTCGCTAAGCACCCGCCAATCGCCAGGCACAGGCTCTGCAACCGTAACCGTCACTTCTTCATCCTTGGCATTATGCAAATTAATCTCAAAAGCGCTCTCATAGCGATAGTTATAACGACCATCACCTCCAAGCTTACGGAAATCCGTCTGCTTGCGATCAGCCGTCACATCAAAAGCGTCACCGAGCTTGAGACGCACCGTTTCGTTTTCCGGAGTGTGATCGATACGGTCTTCACCAACAAACTGAGGGCTGCCTGACTTATCCTGCTTGTAAACCCGCACGATACCTTTCGGCAGCGGCATGCCGAGGTTCTCTTCTTTACGATTGTCAAATTCGACAAAAACCCCGACTTTGAGCTTCTGCCCCAGGTCTCCTTGCTGGCCACGATAGTAATAAGGGCTGCCCTGAAGACGGAATTCCTTCTGTACAGGAACGCTGGAAGCATTGAGGAGCGAGACCTGCTTGGTTTGGTTATTACGAATCGTGGTCGGTCGCTGCAGTGAGTAGAGGTGATATTCGAAGAGACTCTCTTCACGCATCTGCGGCGCCATTGATTCAGCCGCGACACCATCCATCATCATGGCCTTGCGAACCGCCATTTGCTCCTGAACGCGATTGACATCACCGGCAACCAGTTGCAGTAAGGCGTTGCCATAAGTTGTGCCGCTCTGGTTCGTCAAGGTGACCCAACCGGACAGATCCAGTGCGGTATCCTCAGCATTCAGTTCAGCAACATAGTCCGCTCGCCAACCCAGACCGCTGGTCAGGTAGCTGAGCTCCAGTGTCTGCTGACCGGCTTGTTTATTATCAAGCGAAACGACCAAGGTCGGACGATCACGCAGATTTTTCGGCACATCAGGAAAAACCAGTCGACCAGGAGCTCCTGTCTCGATACGATCGCCAACCTGCAGAACAACGCCACTATTTGCAGAGAGAACACGGGCCGTTTCAAAAATATCCTTGCCCGTCTCGGGGTGCGTACGAACCAGCTGCACGTCTTTACCGACATATTTTTCCAGTAGTTTGCCTGGCGTCAACAAGTCAAAGTCAAAGTTCTGTTCCAGAATCGTCAAGCCACCAGGGCGCGTCAGGCTACTCAAAAGAGCCGTCTCCGGTCGGATACGGGCACTGACTTCACGTAGCGCCAAGTCAATGGTTCCTTCCGGCAAAGCAACCTGCCGTTGATCACGAACCATCGCCAAATCCTCGTTGTAAATGGTGACCGCCACTTCCTTCTGGTCAGCCATGGTGCTGACAACTTCATCGGCAAAAACGACTGCGCCTGACAGAAAGATTAATAGACAAGTCAACGCAATAGTACAGACCCACTTCGACATAACGACCTCCAAAATAGTTGATCACCCCATTTTAACGTAAAGGCGCAATGGTTAAAGAAAAAGACGCAAAGAAAAAGTTTATCTTAAAAAAAGATTTACCCTTTGCGCCCTTACTGGCTTTTCTTGGCGTCTTTGCGTTACGCAATTGCTTTAAATTTCAGGCAGGTTCAAGTCCGGCAAACTTGACAAGGAGCTTCTTCGGACCAAAACGGTGGAAATAAACCGTGACCTTCTGGTTATCGCCCTCTCCCTCGATGCGACGAACGGCACCGACACCGAACTTGATGTGTCGAACCTGCAAGCCGATACGCAG
>JBFLJZ010000254.1:0-3445 GCA_040882925.1 Desulfuromonadales bacterium | reverse complement strand
GTACTCTCCTGAGGCTTGTCCGACTGAACCATGCTCTGGATCAAAACTTCGGCGCCGATTGTCGCTGCATGCCGCACCAAGCTGTCGGCCCGATCGCCATCGTGCTCCTTGAAAGCCCGGATCATGTTCCGATGCTCTTCAACGGAAATCTCCATGCGCCCCGGTTGAGATAATGACGCCAGGCGCAGACGCTTGAACTTCATAACCAGCTGGTTGATCATGTCAGCCAGTTTTTCGTTGCCGGCGGCCTTGATGAAGACTTCATGAAACTCGTTATGCACACGGAAAAAGCTTTTGACGTCACCGTCCTTGGCAATTTGCGCCAGACGTTGATTGATGGTTTCGAGACGTTCGATATCCTTGTCAGTCAACTTTTCCGCGGCCATTTTTGCGGCAAATCCTTCAAGAATAATCTTGATCGCGTAAAATTCTTCTATATCACGCTCCGACAACGAAGCAACCACCGCGCCTTTTCGTGGAATAACCTCCAAATAACCCTCGGATTCCAGCTGCCGGAAAGCCTCCCGAATCGGCGTGCGACTGATACCGAAACGCTCTGCGAGTTCCGGCTCTGAAACGCGTTCACCCGGCTTCAAAGTTCCTTTCAAGATGGCATCACGGATCGTCTCGAGGATTTTTTCTCGCAACGTCTGGTGTCTTTCAATCTGTTTTCTGCGCACGGGAAACTCCGTTCTATAAGGCTCCTGCAAATTGTATACAGTATACATTGAAAGTCAAGCCATTTCTAGGCACAAGGCAAGGCTAACCCACTTAACTGCTTGCCTTTTACTTCACCCGTGATTATCATCGTGGCAATTTTATACAAGGACGTTTCATGGATCCCGTTCGCCACCTCCGCTTCTCTGTTGCGGCCCTGGTTTCTGTCATAGCTCTCGGTACGCTTGGCTATGCCACGATCGAGGACTGGCGGGCCTTTGACGCCCTCTACATGACCATCATAACCCTGGCAACGGTCGGCTTCAAAGAAGTTCACGAGCTTAGCCCTGAAGGCAAGCTGTTCACGATCGTCCTGATCATCAGTGGCACAGGCATTATCGCCTACACCCTGAGCAGCCTCATCCAGTTCACCCTCGAGGGGCAGCTACGCAAAATCCTTGGGAGGAAAAAATTGGAAAGTCGCATCGGTAAACTCAGAGACCACTACATCATCTGCGGCTACGGTCGCATCGGCCATCTGATCTGTCGCGAATTCCACTCCCGGCCAACCCCTTTCGTGATCGTGGAACAAAATCCGAGTTATATCGAGCGCCTGGAACGAGAAGGATATTTGTTCGTTGAAGGCGATGCGACCGATGATGAAACCTTGCAGGCGGCCGGCATCGAGCATGCCAAGGGCCTGATTACAGCGGTGACGTCCGACACCGACAACGTATACATCACCCTGACTGCCCGCGGCCTCAACCCGAAGCTTTTCATTCTCGCCCGGGCCGGAGAGGAAGGTGCCGAGAAAAAGCTTATGCGGGCCGGGGCCAGCAAGGTGATTTCACCTTACACGATCGGGGCCAGCCGTATGGCCCAGGCAATCCTGCGTCCTTCGGTGGTTGATTTCATTGAGTTGGCTACAGCCAGCGAACATCTCGCGCTGCAGATCGAGGAAATCAGCGTTGCGACCCATTCGGTCCTGGCCGGGAAGACCCTGGTCGACTCGGGTATCCGCCAGAGTATGGGGATCATCATTGTCGGCATCAAGGAAGCAGACGGTAAAATGACCTTCAATCCTCCACCCACAAAAAAGATTGAACCGAACTCGGTACTGATCATTCTCGGTGAACGTCCGGCAATCAGCCAGCTTGAGAAAATCGCCGGAGGCAAGCACCCGTGACCCCGCCAAACCTTGGAGCACATATTCCCTGGGCACAGGTCGACAGGTGCCTCGCACCGGCCCTCGCGCTTGGGCTGGCCCCTGAAATCGCCATCAAGGGCCCTGAGCTGGACGTCATCGACGAGCGAGCTATTCTGCGAACCGCAGAAGTTCTTGCCGAGGCCGGTATGCGGCCAAGAGTTCACGCGCCCTTTTTCGATCTCAACCCGGGCGCCCTGGATCCTCTGATCAGGCAGGCAACCGGCCAAAGACTGAAACAGACCCTGCGGTTTGCCGGCCTGCTGCAGGCCGACCTGATGATCGTCCACCCGGGAGTCGACAAGTGGCGTTATCCGAAACTTGAGCATGCCTGGCTGAACCTGGCACTGGAATTCTTTCCCCCGCTTGTCGAACAAGCCGGACAAAACGGTTGTCGCCTGGCAATCGAAAATATTTACGAGGAATCACCGGATACGCTGGTTCAGTTGGTGGACGGCATTGATTCGGACTTTTTCGGCCATTGTTTCGATGCCGGGCACTGGCACCTGTTTGGCAGGAGACCGATGGATGAATGGCTCAAATCGGTCAGTTCCAGGCTGTTTCACCTGCACCTGCACGACAACCATGGGCGGGCTGACGAGCATCTCCCGGTCGGCGACGGCACGATCGATTTCAACCCGCTGCAGAAGCATCTCAGGAAGATGCCCGTTGCGCCGAGCATAACCCTCGAAGCGCGCAGCCTCGAGCATTTGCAGCACTCACTGCAAGAGGTTAATCGACTGTTAGCTTAAGCCTTGCTCGCGGCAACCGGTCCTGATTTCTGCAGTTCAGTCAAATCACATCGTCAATCCATACAAGCTGTTCTGCTGTCGTCCTGGCACATATCCAGAAATCAACCACAAACAGTCTGCATAGACGGGTATGATATAATCAGGCTGGTGATTCAGGACCAACTGCGCTTAAAGAAAGTTCCAGCATGCAAGAGGTGATAACCTATATCGCTCTCTCGATGGGAGTTGCCTGGGCCAGCGGGCTGAATCTCTACGCAGCAATACTGGTTCTGGGACTGCTCGGCGCCACCGGCAGCATGACGCTTCCCGAGACCCTGCAGCTTTTGCAGACTACCCAGGTGATAGGTGCGGCGGGCTTGATGTATTGTGTCGAGTTCTTTGCCGACAAGTTTCCCGGGGTCGACAATGCCTGGGACACCCTGCACACATTCATTCGCATCCCGGCCGGCGCGGTTCTGGCCGCCTCGGCGGTCGCCGAGGTTGAGCCCTCCCTCACCCTTGCCGCGGCACTGCTTGGCGGAACACTCGCTGCGGGGACGCACCTGGCCAAGGCGGGAACACGGCTGCTGGTAAACACTTCGCCGGAACCCTTCAGCAATATCGGGACCTCGTTGGCCGAAGACACCGTGGTCGTTGCCGGATTGTGGACGGCAATTTATTTCCCCCTGGTCTTCCTGATTTTTCTGGCGGGTTTTCTGCTCCTGATGGTTTGGTGGCTGCCGATCCTCTGGCGGGGACTCAAAGGCGTGTGTGACCGTGTGCGGAGCTGGTTTGCCCCGACCAAGGGCAAGACCCTGCCTGAGCCGTAACCGGTCTTAGCCCAGGGCCACGT
>JBFLJZ010000253.1:0-7379 GCA_040882925.1 Desulfuromonadales bacterium | reverse complement strand
TCGGTTTTGTCGGCGGCATGACCGGCAGGGTCGCCGACCTGGGCATTGCCGGCCGCGACGGGGTCATCTTTGCCATCGAGGAGAAAAACCAGGCTGGTGGTATTGCAGGTCGCATGCTCGAACTGGTGGTGCGCGACGATCATCAGGATAACGATCGTGCGCAGCGGGCTGTCGGCGAACTGCTCGAAGAAGATGTCCTCGCTATCATCGGGCCGATGACAAGTTCAATGGCCGTTGTCATCAAACCTGTCATCGATGCCGGCAAAACGGTCATGGTCAGTCCGACGGTCAAGACCGACCAGCTTTCTGCCCAGGATGATTACTTTCTGCGGGTCACCGTAACGCTCAGCAGCAATGCCCGACTGCTCGCCGGGCAGGTCGTGGACAACCTGGATCTGCACAAGGTCGCAGTTGTCTACGATGTTTCCAACCGTGCCTTTACTGAAACCTGGGTCAATTATTTTGCCGCTGCTCTGCAGGAGCAAGGCGGAGAAGTGATTGTCACGGAAGAATTCACTTCCGGTCCATCGGTCCATTTCATGCCAATCGCGAAGCGGATCATGTCAAGCAGCGCCGAAGCTGTTCTCCTGCTTAGCAACGCAATTGACACTGCGCTTCTCGCCCAGCAGTTTAACAAATTGGGCAGTCGGATGCCGCTGTTCTCTTCAGAATGGGCATTCACGACCGATCTGATCAGTTTTGGCGGGCGTGCAGTTGACGGCATGTCCTCATATCACAGTTTCAATGCCAACAGTCAAAATCCGCGATACCTTGCATTCAAAAAGGGGTTTCTGCAGCGGTTCGGCTATGCTCCAGCTTTTGCCAGCGTTCTTGCGTACGACGCCGCTTCATTCCTGTTTGCCGGCCTGGAAAAGAATCCGGCCCGCGAGGGGCTCAAAACCTCACTGCTCGAGCTTGAGTCTTACCAGGGCTTGCAATCGGATTTCAAGGTTGACCGTTTCGGCGATGTAGAAAGAAAACTTTTTCTGACCGTTGTGGATGACGGTCAGTTCAGGGTGGTCGATTAATTATGAAGTCCCCGAAGTCTCTGAGGAAGGCTTTGCGGTTGCATTTTGTTGCCGTCGCGGTCCTGCCGATCATGCTGTTGGGGATTTTCAGCCTGAACCATTTCCGGCAAAAACACCTCGAGACCATCTCCACGCTGATGGACGCCCATGCTTTGAACGTCAGCGCAGCAGCAAAGGCATTTCTCGACGATGCCAGTTCGGCGTTAGCCCTGATTGCTGCGATGTCCGGCGCCGCGGATTTCAACGACGAGGAAAATATGGCTCGTCATCTGCAGTCCGCAATTGACACCGCCAAAAGTTTTGAGTCGATTTATCTGCTCGACACGCAGCAAAAGATTATTAACCTTGCCCTTTCCGCGCGCAACTCCGGCAGCCGGTCAGACTACCTCGGGCTGGACCTGTCTTCTCACGCGATATTCTCTGCCGGGCCGATACTGGAGAAACCAGTGTGGTCTGACGTTTTCCAGTCCGCAGTGACCGTAGAGCCTTCGCTTACAATGGGGTTCCCGGTAACCGGCGGCACCTTGCTCGGCACGGTCAGCCTGCAGAAGATCAGCGAGGAACTGGTCGATCGGTTGGGACGTACAGCATACGGTTTTGCATTCTCCCTGATTGATCATAACGGCACCCTGCTTGCCGATTCAAAGCCGCAGAGCGCCGCATTGCCGCCGAATCTGCGTATGCATGCTGAAGTTCGCGCAGCTTTGGACAATCACGTCGAGATCTCCAGCGCATTCAGGGACGGCAGCCCGCTGCTTGAAAGCGTCCGATTGGTCCCGGGGGCCGGCTGGGCCGTCTACGTCAGCCTGCCGGTTGAAGAGGCGTTGCAGAGCCTTACACCATTGCGCTATGCGTTGTTATCCATGCTGACTTTTGCCGCACTGCTGGGTGTGACGCTCTCATTCTGGCTGTCTCGGTGGGTGCTGCGACCGATTTTGGTTCTTAGAGATGCCGCGTCGGCCGTTGCTCAAGGCAACTATAATCAGGTTCTGCCGATCGTCCGTTATGAAGAACTCGAAGGCCTGAGCGGCAGTTTCCGGGACATGATTGCCGCAGTCGAGGAGCGTGAACTCTCGAACAGTGAAAACCGGGCCCGTTTTGAGGAATTGGTCAATTCGATTGACGGGATTGTCTGGGAGCTGAACCCGGCAGATTTACGCTTTACCTTTGTCAGTGATCAGGCAGAGCGGATTCTCGGCTACCCGGTAAAGAATTGGCTCGAAGACGAGGATTTCTGGCCGCGGCACATCCAGAGTGATGATCGAGATCGGGTGATCTCTTTCTGCAATACTGAAACCATGGCCCAACGTGATCACGATTTCGAATATCGCATGATTGCCGCTGACGGGACCACGGTGTGGCTGAGAAACCTGGCAACGGTGATCATCGACAATGGTCAGCCGGTCCGCTTGAGCGGGGTCATGCTGGATATCACCAGTCGCAAGTCCGCCGAGCTCGAGCTGCAACAGACCACCGGCCGCTTGCGACTGCTAATCGATCGTATGCCTTTAGCCTGTATCGTCTGGGGAGAAGACCGCAGGGTTGAACTCTGGAACCCCGAAGCAGAAAATATCTTTGGCTACAGCGAAGACGAAGTCCTTGGCAAGCGCCCCTTTGACTTCCTGTTTGCGGACCCTGTCCGTGAGGCAGGCCGGAATGTTATCCAGAGACTCGCCGAGAAGGAACTCCTTGCCCACGACATCACCGAAAACCAGACCAGGGATGGTCGGACGATTGTCTGTGAATGGCACAACACCCCTCTGCTCAGTCCTGATGGTCGTAACATCGGCGCAATTTCAATGGTGAATGACATTACAGAACGAGTCGACGCGGAAGCAGCGCTGAAAGAGAGCGAACTGCGTTTCCGGACCGTGTTCGAGACCAACCCCGACGCGGTTCTGATCACTCGTCTCAATGACAGTGCTATTCTCAGCGTTAACGATTATTGCCTGACATTGTCCGGATATGACCGGGAGGAGCTGCTCGGCAGAACCACGCTGGAGTTGGGTCTTTGGGCCGATCCAGATGAACGGGACAATTACATGGCGTTGGTCAGGGAGTATGGAAAAGTTGAAAATTTCGAGATGAAACTGCTCACCAAGAACGACCGTCAACGTATCGGCCTGGCCTCCGCACGAATCCTTATTCTGAATGATGAACAATGCCTGCTGAATGTTGTCCGAGACATCACCGAGATGAAAGAGGCTGAGGCCCGCATGATGCGCAGCGAGTTACGTTTCCGCTCCCTGGTTTCGGTCTTGGGGGAAGGAATCATCATTCTCGGATTCAACGGAGAAATTGTCCAGTGCAATGAGGCCGCCGAACGGATTCTGCAGGTGAATGTCGAAGACGTCATAGGTCTGCTGCATGATGAAGTGTTCAATGGAGCCGTGCGAGAGGATGGTTCTCTGCTGCCGATTACGGATTCCCCGTCAATGCAGACTTTGCAGAGCGGCAAACCGGTTGTCAACCAGGTCTTGGGTTTGCCCGGCAACGATGGTCAGGTCGTCTGGGTGCAGATGAATAGCCATGCTCTTGGCCTGGGAAAATCCGGGCAACCGTTAGCCGTGGTCGTCTCATTCGCCGATGTGACCTCTCTGAAAGAAATCGAAAAGGAACTGCGTGACAATGAAAAGCACCTGCAGACACTCAGCAGACAAATCCAGGGGGTCCTCGAAGCCATCCCTGACCGGATACTGATCCTGGACAGAGATATGCAGGTGATCTGGCTCAACTGGTCGGAGGGAAGTCATGACCCTGCGAGCAACCTGGCGAGCCGGAATTTACTTTGTCACCAGCTGTCAGGAGTCGAATGCGGGCCGTCGGCAAAATCCGACACGGCTCCATGTAACAACTGCCCGGTCCGCAAGACCTTCGCTACCGGTCGCACGGAAACGGTCCAGAAAGAGTTGGCCGATGGCCGGACACTCGCCCTGAGAACATTCCCGGTCTTCAACGAAGACCAGGAGGTCGTCAATGTGATCATGATCGCCCAGGACATTACCGAAGAACTGTATCAACAATCCCAGACAATGCGCACCGGACAACTAGCCGCGCTGGGAGAGTTGGCGGCCGGCGTCGCCCATGAGATCAACAACCCGATCAATGGCGTGATCAATTATGCTCAGTTGATTCTCAACAAGGCGGTCGCCGATTCCAGGGAGCAGGAGCTCTCGAAACGGATTATCAAGGAAAGTGAGCGCATTGCCACGATCGTTCGTGAACTCCTCTACTTTGCCCGAGAAGAGAGCGAAGAAATCAGCCGCATTACGGTCCGTGCCGCGCTCGATGAGGCCCTTGCGTTGATGCGGCACCGGATGAACAAGGAAGCTATCATTCTGCAGATCCGGCTGCCAGACAATCTTCCCATGATAGAGAGCCGCAGCCATCAGATACAACGATTGTTCCTGAACCTTATTACAAATGCCAGTTACGCACTCATGGAAAAGTATCCCGATGCTGACCCTGATAAAATCCTGATGATTACCGGTGAACTCCTGCAAAAAAATGAGCAGTTGATGGTGAGGGTTGTCTTCAGAGATCATGGCGTCGGCATTCCGGAAGATCTCCTGGAGCGAGTTGTTAATCCTTTCGTCACGACCAAGCCTTCTGGCGAAGGAACCGGTCTCGGGCTGAGCATCAGTCACGAGATTGTTCAGAAGCACAGAGGGTCACTGACCATTAAGAGCGTTTTTGGGGAATACACGGAAGTTATTGTCGAACTTCCGGCAAACTGATAAATATAATAGCTGGGAATAGATTCGCTGCGGGTTTTCCACGACTGTTCCAGCAGAGCTCGAGCCCGTCTCTACGGGCGATAAATCGTCCTGTGGTGTTTAGAGAGATGTTGTTGCCAAGAGTATGCTCATGAGACACCGTCTTCTGGTTGTCGATGATGAAGAGAGTATCCGTTTTACTTTTTCCGCTTTTCTCTGCGATGCCGGCTACGCGGTGGAAACCGCGGAGAGTCTCGAAGAAGCCCTCGACAAAATTGCGTCACAGCGCTTCGATGCGATCTTTCTTGATATTCTTTTAGGCCGCGATTCCGGTATGGTCGTGTTGCAGGCTAGCCGTGAGAGTCTGCCGAATGCCCCGGTGATCATGGCGACGGGTGCCCCTAATATTAACACTGCTGCAGAAGCGGTCCGACTCGGCGCCTTCGATTACATTCCCAAGCCGATTCATCAGGACGAACTTTTGCGTCAAGCCAAGCTTGCCGTGGAGCACAAGCTGCTGGTCGACAAACAGGAGTCATACCAGTTGCGCATGGCCGCGCTTTTCCAGAGTGTCCACGAAGGGATCATGGCCTTTGACGAGGAGATGAAGCTGCTGGAGATCAACGATGCCGCGGTCAGATTGCTTTTTTGTAACGCATCACTCAAAGGGCTCACGCCGAAAGAGATCAGTGCTCATTGCCCGCCCCTTGACATACTTCGAGAAATGATCAAGGAGCGTTGTGAAGGTGGTATTTGTCGTCTGGCGTCGAAGACCTCTGCCGATCACCCCTTGATATTCGGACTGACTATGGCTCCGCTAACAGGTCATGGAGGGCGTGAGCTTGGCACGGTCCTGGTTCTGCGTGATGAGTCGATGCCAAACCGGCAAATCATTTCCTGAGGACGAAAGATATTATGCAGACGCAACATGTTTTAATCGTCGATGATGAAGAGAGCCTGCGCTTTACCCTGCAGTCATTCCTTAAGGAAGACGGATATCTGGTGTCGACCGCAGAAACGTTTGCCGAAGCGAAACAACTCATCGAACAAAACGTTTTCGATCTGGTCTTCCTGGATATCCAGCTCGGTCGGCACAGTGGTCTGGAGCTGCTGAAGATCATCCGTGAAAAAATCATGCACTGCCCGGTCGTGATGATTACCGGCGTGCCGGAGGTTGCGACCGCCGCCGAGGCCGTTCGGATTGGCGCCTTCGATTATATCCCTAAACCGATTCGCCAGGAGACCCTGTTGCGGGTCGCCAAAATGGCCATCAAACATAAAGCTGTCGTCGACCAGCGGGAGCAGTTTCGGGCGCATCTGACAGCCATATTTGACAGTGTCAGGGATGGCATCCTGCTGATCGACCAGGGCCAGAAAATTCTCCAGGCGAACCACTCCCTGGTCAACCTGTTCGGTCTTCCCGAAGGCATTGTTGGCATGTCACTGGCTCAGCTGCCACAGAATATCCGATCGGTCTTCATCGAAATCGCCGAAAAGATCCTCGTCACCAACGAGCCAATCGTCGCTCAACGTATTGAATTGACCGACCCATCACAGAAGCCATATGTGCTGGACATCTCTGCCTCCCCTTGCCTGGGCGATACCGGGAACCCATTCGGCGTGGTGCTCACCGTTCGTGATGTGACCCGTCTGGAAACCCTCGAACGCAGCCTGAAGAAACGCCAGAAATTTGAACATATCGTCGGTCGTAGCGAAGCCGTTCAGGCCATGTTCGGATTGATCGAGAACCTTGCGGAAGTCGATACAACGGTATTGATTACCGGAGAAAGCGGAACCGGCAAGGAGCTGGTTGCTGAAGCCCTGCATTATCGCAGCGACCGTCGTGACCACGCGCTGGTCAAGGTCAACTGTGCCGCCTTGCCGGAAAATCTCCTTGAAAGCGAACTGTTCGGCCACATCAAGGGCTCATTCACCGGCGCGCTCAAGGACAAGATCGGTCGCTTTGAGCAGGCTCATGGCGGCACGATATTTCTTGATGAAATCGGTGATATTTCGCCGGCAATGCAGGTTCGTCTGCTGCGGGTTTTACAGAACAAGGAGATCGAAAAAGTTGGTGGCACGGGAACCATCAAAGTCGATGTGCGGATTGTCGCGGCCACCAACCAGGATCTGTTGAAGAAAGTTCGCGATGACGAATTCCGCGAAGACCTTTATTACCGTCTGCGGGTTGTGCAGATCCCGATGCCGCCTCTCCGTGATCGTCGGGAGGACATCCCGTTGCTGATCGATCATTTTGTCAGCATGTACAACCAGAAGTTCAAGAGGAATATCAGCGGGCTCAGCGAAACTGCAATGACATTGATGACCCGTTATGGCTGGCCTGGCAACATCCGTGAGCTTCAGCATGCGATAGAACATGCTTTCGTCCTTTGTCGACAGGATGTTGTCGATGTCTGTCACCTGCCACCCGAATTGAACGAGATGCAACTGAGTAACCCGTCCGGTCACGCTGAACCGGATAACGAACTGGCCAGAGTGACTGCAGCGTTGGAAAAGACCGGCTGGAACAAGAGCAAGGCCGCCCGCGTCCTGGGTGTCAGTCGGCGGACGATCTATCGCAAGATGGCAGAACTCGGCATCAGGGATGAAGAAGATGCCGGGGAATGACCTGCGC
>JBFLJZ010000252.1:0-5546 GCA_040882925.1 Desulfuromonadales bacterium | reverse complement strand
TTCAAAACCTGATCGACAAGCTCGGCGCCAAAAACGTCCTGCACGAGAAAGAAGACCTGCTCACGTTCGGCTATGACGCCACACCGGAGATCCAGCTGCTGCCGGATGTCGTGGTCTTTCCGACCGAGTCGGAGCAGGTCGTCGAGATCGTTAACTTTGCCCGCGAGGAAGGCCTGCCGATCGTGCCGCGTGGCTCCGGAACCGGCCTCTCCGGGGGCAGCGTCGCGGCACGGGGCGGCATCGTCCTGTGCCTGACCCGGCTGAACCGCATCCTTGAGATTGACGAGGAAAACCTGACTGCAACGGCCCAGGCCGGCGTGGTCACCCTCGACTTCTTCAATGCGCTGTCGGCCAAGGGCCTATTCTATCCGCCCGACCCGGGGTCGCAGAAGATCTCCACCCTCGGCGGCAACATTGCCGAAGACGCCGGCGGCCTGCGCGGCCTCAAGTACGGTGTAACCCGTGATTACGTCATGGCGCTGAACGGCGTGCTCGGCGACGGCCTGACGTTTACCACCGGCGGTAAAAGCGTCAAGGATGTCGCCGGCTACGCGCTGAAGGACCTGTTGGTCGGCAGCGAGGGCACCCTCGGCATCATTACCGAAGCGACCTTCAAGCTGATTCCGCCGCCGCAGGCCAAACGCACCCTGCTCGCCTACTTCAAAGATACCCGCACGGCCGGCCAGGCGGTGGCCGACATCATCGCCGCCAAGATTATCCCTTCAACGCTTGAGATCATGGACAACGCGACGATCCGCTGCGTCGAGGGCTATGCCAAAATCGGCCTGCCGCTGGAGATGGCGGCCCTGCTGCTGATCGAAGTCGATGGCCATCACGCTGCAGTCGTCGAGGAGGCCGATGATGTGCGTGCCGTGCTGGAACGGGTCGGTGCCGCTGAAATCCAGGAAGCGGCCGATGCCGAACACGCCAACCAGCTCGCCGCAGCCCGCCGGACAGCCCTGTCCGCGCTGGCGCGGGTCTCGCCGACCACTCTGCTCGAGGATGCCACCGTGCCGCGCAGTCGCCTGGCAGAAACCTTCGACGAGATCGAACGCCTCAGCGAAAAATTCCAGCTCAAGGTCGGTACTTTCGGCCACGCCGGTGACGGCAACCTGCATCCGACCGTTCTCTGTGACGAACGCAACCGCGACGAGATGGAGCGGGCCCATACCTTCTACCATGAACTCTACGACAAGGTCCTGGCCTGGGGCGGCACTGTCTCCGGCGAGCACGGTATCGGCCTGGCGAAGAAAGATTACCTGGAACGCCAGATCGGTGTCGGCGGCGTCAATGTCATGCGCCGCATCAAGCGCAGCTTCGATCCGCACGGGGTCCTGAACCCGGGCAAAATCTTTGCCGAAGAGCCAACGGAGGAGACGCGTGGCTGAAAAAAAATGTCTCGGCAACTTTCCCCTTGCCGATGAACCGAATTACGAAGGCATGCTGCAATGCATGCGCTGCGGCTTCTGCCTGCCGACCTGTCCGACCTATGTCCTGACCGGCCGGGAACGTTCTTCGCCGCGCGGCCGGGTCGCCCTGGCCAAGGCGGTCGCCGACGACCAGATCGATTTTACCGGAGCGCTCAAGGAAGAGTCTTTCTTTTGCCTTGATTGCCGTGCCTGCTCGACGTCCTGCCCCTCCGGGGTGCATGCCGGCCAGGTTATGGAAGCCTGTCGCAACCAGGCCCACGAGGCGTTTCCGTTGACCGGCGCGGTACGCAAGTTCCGCGAGTTCGTGTTGCAGCGTATGCTGCCGTCACCCGATCTGCTTGAAACATCGATGCTGCCGGCCCGACTGTATCAGAAGCTCGGCATCCAGTGGCTGATTCGCCATTCGCACATCCTCAAGCTCGGTCCGGAATGGATGGCAAAGGCCGAAGGCATGATGCCGGAGCTGCATCCGCCGCTGCGCCCGCAGCTGCCCGAGGTGATTCCGGCCGAAGGCGAACAGCGTGGCCGGGTGGCCTTTTTCCTCGGCTGCATCATGACCCTGATGTACCCTGAAGTCTCCAGGCAGACAGTCAAGGTCCTGACCAGTCAGGGCTTTGAGGTGATTACACCGAAGGAGCAGAAGTGCTGCGGTGCGCCGCATCTTAACGAAGGAGATCGCGAGACGACCCGCAGCCTGGCCCGTTTCAACCTCGACCTGTTCATGGACCTCGAGGTGGATGCGATTGTGACCGATTGCGCCGGCTGCGGAGCATCTCTCAAGGAATACGAGGAACTGCTCGAGGAGTCCGGAGAGCATGACAAGCTGGCCCTCTTCCACAGCAGGATCAAGGACATCAGTGAATTTTTGGCCGAGCAGGGCTTGCGCACCGACAACCTGAAACCGGTGGAAAAAGTGGTTACCTACCACGAGCCCTGTCATCTCTGTCACGCCCAGGGCGTCAGCAAGCAACCGCGTGACCTGATCAGGGCAATCCCCGGGATCGATTTCCGCGAACTGAACGAGGCCAGCTGGTGCTGTGGCAGCGCCGCGACCTTCAGTCTTAAATATACCGGCGAAAGCCAACAGATCCTCGATCGCAAACTGGAGAATATTCAGGCGACGGGCGCGGAACTGCTGGTTACAGCCAACCCGGGCTGTCACCTGCAGCTGGCGTGGGGATTGAAGCAGGCCGGTATGCCGCAGGAGGTCGTGCACGTCACGGAACTGCTGGGGATGGCGACAGGCTGACATACGCTAGACAGCTTCCTGCTACATCCACGGTTGAGTTGTCAATTCCTCATCTATTTAAGAAACGACAAAAAGAAAATGGTCCGTCCTGTTTGGACGGGCCATTCTTTTTTACAGGACTTCTGAGAAATTTCCACATTGACCGTTTTTTGACCTGCAAGATTCTCTGCTGAGAAATCGGGGGACACCCTCCTTAACTCTTTTCGTTGGACGAAGTCATTATGATGCCTGTGAACTTGCCGTCAGGCTGTTAACCGTTAAAATAGATGCTGGATGTGTTTTTAGAGTACCGGTCTGTATCAGATCAATTTTATCTTACGGGTTGTTATTGAGGAGGTCCTATGCAAATCAAGCCGGAAATCCATTCATTTAAAGCCGTTGTCCGCATCCTGTTGCCCTGTCTGATGATCATCGGACTTTTGCTGGCCGGATCTGTCCCGTCAGTTGCTGCGGCCAGCATCGAGGAGCGGCTCGAGGCGCTTGAACAGCTCCTCCAGCAGGAGCGGGAGAAAAATGAAGCCCAGGCCCGCACTATCGAGCAGCTGCAGAACCAGCTGGATGCGATAGAGACGCCGGCACCAGGGGCTGCCGTCGCCGCAGGCCAGGATGCTGCTGCACCGGCCAAGCCTGTTGTCCAGTCAGGTAACGAGAAGGTCAAAGTCCAATTGTATGGTCAACTCAACCGTGGTGTGCTGATCGCGGATGACGGCGACAGCACCAAGACCTACCAGGTCGACAATGACAACTCCTCGACCCGTATCGGCTTGCTGGGCTCTGTCAAGCCTGACGAAGGCTGGGGGATCGGCACCAAGTTCGAGGTCGATTTCGAATCGAACTCCAGCTCAGCGGTCAACCAGGACGAGCAGAACGGGGTCGGCGGTGACAGCTTCAACGAGCGCTGGGCGGAGATTTTCGTCCAGTCCCCTTACGGCAAACTCTCGCTGGGTCAGGGTGACACGGCGTCCAATTCAACTTCGGAGGTCGACCTCTCCGGCACCACGGTGGCCGGTTACTCCGATCTCAACGCCGTGGCCGGTGGCATGTTCTTTTACGATGACAACAGCAAAGATCTTTCTGGCACCAAGCCGAAGGATGTGTTCAGCAACTTCGACGGCCTCAGCCGCGACGACCGGATCCGCTACGACACCCCGGAATGGAACGGCCTGAGCCTGGCGACCTCGGCCATCTCCGGCGGCGGTGGCGACGTCGCCCTGCGTTACAGCTACAAGAACGACCGGTTCAAGTTGGCTGCTGCGACAGCCTACTCCAACCCGGGCGGCACCTCCGATACGATCGACGACACGGTGAACGGCTCGGTATCGCTGCTGCACAGCAGCGGGCTGAACCTGACCTTGGCCGGCGGCGTCCGTGACCTGAAGGATTCCGACCGGGATGACCCCTCGTTCTTCTACTCCAAGCTCGGTTATCGCACCTCCCTCTGCAAACTCGGCGACACGGCGTTTTCCATCGATTACGGCAGCAACGATGATGTCAAGGCTGATGGTGATGAGGCGGAATCTTTCGGTGCCCAGCTCGTGCAGTATATCGACAAGTGGGCGACCGAGTTCTACCTGAGTTTCCGCAACTACGATCTTGATCGCGACAAAACCGACTACGAGGATGTCAATGCTTTGCTGTCCGGCCTGCGGGTCAAGTTCTAGAGAGCTGGCATGACGTGTCTTGCGAGAATGACTGCCAAGCTCTGGCTGGTCGTGGCGGCCCTGTTACTCTTTGCTTGCGGCGGCGGTTCACAGTCGTTTGAATACCATGCCGCTGACGATCCGCCACCCGGACCCGGCCTCTTCTCCGGGCCGGACGGGACTTTTACGATCTACCGGAGCAAAGGGGAGGTAGAGGCTGAGGAGACAGAGCCCTCCAGTCAGTGAGGCGAAGGCCTCATCAGACACTTGCTTGATACATGAACGAAGAGCCACCCGGACCAAGTCCAGGGTGGCTCTTTGTGGCCTGCGACATGAGGAATAAACGCACCTCACCATCATTTTCCGCTCCAGTTTTTCCACTTATGGCGGGTATGCTTCTCGAGAAAATCGGATCTAACTGCAAACGTATTTGATAAGCCAGCACCAGGCTATTTCAAGCGCGATAATCAATTATGCGATGAGTATCGTACGGCGGTTCTGTTAAGAACCGGGACCCGGCCGAACTGCTTCCGGAGCCGATGAAAGCCGAGATGCGCGAACGGGCCGTGGCCTGGGACGGGGTCCTGCCGTGAAATGATGTGAGGATCTATTATTCTGCCTGGAAGAGACGAGCCACCAGCCAAAACATGATTCAATGAGCCAGGCCGCCTTTGGGAGAACGGTGAGAATGTCTCATTCAATAGTCAACTTATAAACTGAATTGCTCAGCGGGGAAATATGTCAAACCTTGAAGAAGGTTTAGGTGCTGATGGAACAGTGGCGCAGACATTACAACACAGTCGGACCACTGTCGTACTCAGCGTGCCGGCTTTACTTGCCGAGCAATTGTGCCATTTTCTCCTCGACCATCGCCAGGTGTTCGACCATCTTGCGCCGGGCGAGTTCCGGGTCATGCGCCGCAATCGCCTCCATGATATCGTGGTGATGGTTCAGCAGCAGCTGAACGTGGCCTTCCTGCTGATAAAATTCCATCAGGGCGACCTGAATAGTGGCGTGAAACAGGGAATGGATCGAGTCGAGGACATGCATCTGCAGGCTGTTGTGGCTGGCCGCGGTAATCGCATAGTGGAACTCGGCATCAACATCCGGGCTCCAACCGCCTTTTGCCGCCTGCTTCTCCATGATCCGGTAGAGGCGCCGCATCTCGGCGATGTCGGCGGCCGTCGCGCGCTGGGCCGCGAGGTACGCTGACCAGCTCTCCAGGCC
>JBFLJZ010000251.1:0-2919 GCA_040882925.1 Desulfuromonadales bacterium | reverse complement strand
GCCACTACAACCACCTCGACATTCTCAACGAAGTGCGCCGTCGCGGTTCGATAAAACGGACCCTGGAAGAACTCGGTCTCGAGGACGGGATTATTTATGCCTGTCACAAGTATGGCGTGCCGTACGTCCTGGCCGGGTCAATCCGCGATGACGGGCCATTGCCCGAAGTCATTGCCGATGTGTACCAGGCCCAGGATGCCATGCGCGTCCACGCACGCAAGGCGACTACGGTGGTTGCCCTGGCGACGCAGTTGCACTCGATCGCTTTCGGCAACATGGTGCCCAGCTACCGGGTTATGCCTGATGGTAGGGTGCGGCCGGTCTTCTTTTATATCGTCGACATGGCGGAGTTCAGCGCCGACAAGCTGGCCAATCGCGGCTCGGCGCAGGCCGTGGCAATTCTGACCAATGCCCAGGACTTCACGGTCAACCTCTGGAACAATCTCAAGGACTGACTCGGTTCTCGCGAGGTGTCATGATGGGTGGAGCCATAGAGATAATCGGTGTGCCAATCGATCACGGGCAGTCGCATCGAGGCGTGGATCTCGGTCCCGGAGCGCTCAGGTATGCCGGACTGGCTTCGCGGCTGGAAAGACTGGGCTATGAAGTCTTCGACTCCGGCAACCTGTTGGTGCCGGTGCGGGAGTCGGTGGCTGATGAACGCGAAGATCGATACCTGCCGACGATCATCAAGGTTTGCCAGGCGGCCTGTGAGGCGGGACAGCAGGCTCTGCAAAAAGAACGCATACCGGTTTTCCTCGGCGGCGATCACTCCATTGCCATTGGTACTATCGCCGGCGTTGCCTGCAGGGAGCCGGTCGGCGTCATCTGGATTGACGCCCACGGAGATTTCCATACCGGGGAATCATCACCATCGAAAAATATCCACGGCATGCCTTTGGCGATCCTACTCGGCCACGGTTATCCGGAGCTGGTGGCGATTGGCGGACCGCAGGCGACCCTGCAGCCGCAGGATGTGGTGATGATCGGCGTGCGTGATCTCGATTCCGGTGAGCGGCAACGCCTGCGTGACAGCGGCATGACGGTTTATACCATGCGCGATATTGATGAACGCGGCATGGGCGCGATTGCCTCGGAAGCCATGGCCAAGCTCAGGCACAGAAAGCGGTTGCACGTCAGCCTCGACATCGATGCGCTGGATCCACAGACCTCACCCGGGGCCGGCACCCTGGTCCCCGGCGGCTTGACCTACCGTGAGGCGCAGTTGCTGATGGAAATAATCGCCGACTCCAGGCGCCTGGGTTCCCTTGATATCGTCGAAATCAACCCGATTCTCGACAATCGCAATAAAACAGCGCAAACGGCTGTGTCCTTGAGCGCGTCCCTGTTCGGCAAGAGGATCCTCTAGCCCGGTTTATTGATGACCCCGGGCCGCTCTCAAGCCAGCGGGATGACATAGAAGAGAACCGCAAAAAAATGCAGGATGCTGCCGGCCAGAACGAACCCGTGCCAGATCGCATGATGGTATCGGAGCTGTTTCCAACGATAAAATATCACGCCGCTCGTGTAGGCAAGACCGCCCAGCAACAGAAGGATGAGACCGCCGGGTGCGACTTGGTTGACCATCGGTTTGAACGCTACGAGCACGACCCAGCCCATGCCGATGTAGAGGACCAGTGAAAGCCTTTGCCAGCGATGGATCAGGCTGGTCTGGAAAAGCACGCCGAGGAAGGCCAGGGCCCAGATGATGCTGAGCAAGGTCCAGCCCCAGGCGCCGCGTAGATTCACCAGCATGAAGGGAGTGTAGGTGCCGGCAATCAAAAGAAAAATCGCTGCATGATCAAAAACGCGCATGATGTTTTTTGCGCGCGGTTGCGGCAAGCTGTGATAGAGGGTCGAGAAGGCATACTGGAAGATCAGTGTCGTGGCAAAGATCATGCAGCTCACCTGGTGCCAGATGGTGCCGAGGCGGCTGGCATAGGTGGATAAAATGGCCAAACCGGCAATGGCCAGAATCAGACCAAAGGCGTGGGTTATGCTGTTGGCGATTTCCTCGCCTGTCGTGTAGCGCTGTTGCTTGCTAGAGAAAGACATCCTGGCACCCTTTTGTATGAACCTGTTGTTTGGTTAAACAAGTTTCGCACATTCTGGAATTGCTATTATGCCTGTGTTGCAAGACCGCGAAGGTAAAAGTTGTGTAATGATTCAGATCGTGCATTTGACCTGAGTTGCAAATGACAGACGGGCATAAGATCACTGACGTTGCTTTGAATCAGGCCGGTTGCTAAAAAAATCCGGTGGTTATAAATGTCCCATTGCGGTCACATCTCGGCAGCCGTTTGATGGAGAATGACCTTTGGCAGGAACCAGCTTACTCTCCCTGATTGATGACATCGCGAGCCTGCTCGATGACATCGCCATGTTGTCGAAGGTGTCTGCTAAAAAAACTTCCGGAGTGCTTGGCGACGACCTGGCGCTGAATGCGGAGCAGGTGAGCGGCGTACGAGCAGAGCGAGAACTTCCGGTCGTGTGGGCTGTGGCGAAGGGATCATTTAAAAACAAACTCATTCTTGTCCCCGCAGCGCTCTTGATGAGTGCTTTTATCCCCTGGGTCATCACCCCGCTACTGATGCTAGGCGGTGCCTTTTTGTGTTACGAGGGCTTCGAGAAAGTCGCTCATAAATTCATGCACCGCGATGAAGAGAGAAAGAAGAGGGCGGAGAGGACTCAGGCTTTGGCGAACCCGAAAGTCGACATGATTGAGCTTGAACGCAAGAAAATCAAAGGGGCGATCAGGACGGACTTTATCCTTTCAATGGAGATAGTTGTTATCGTTCTCGGCATTGTCCAAGGGTCTAGCATGACGGTTCAAGTCGCAGTGGTCTCCGGGATGGCTCTGTTTATAACGATCGGGGTGTACTCGCTTGTCGCCGGAATCGTCAAAATCGATGATGCCGG
>JBFLJZ010000038.1:0-2705 GCA_040882925.1 Desulfuromonadales bacterium | reverse complement strand
GCCACATCAGGTAGCCGGTGATGACGCCGCCGAACAGGTTGACCAGCAGCCAGGGCAGGCGCAACCTGGCGATCTTGAATGACTTGTAGCCGTAGAGGAGCTCCTCCTCGCTGGCACCGGCCATCTTGTAGATGTCCTCGGTCGCTTCCTGGCGGATGACGTCGATGATGTCATCGACAGTGATGATCCCCTTCAGGTTGTTCATCTCGTCGACGACCGGCACGGCGAGGATGTTGTATTTTTCGACTACCCGTGCGACCTCTTCCTGGTCCATGTCGGTGCGCACACTCAGAACGTCGCGGGTCATGATGTCGGAGAGTTTCTTCGATGGCGGTACGGTCAGCAGCTGCCGCAGGGAGAGTACGCCGACCAGCTGCCCGGCCTCGTTGACCACGTAGAGGTAGAAGACCATCTCGACGTCGCCGGCCTGCTGGATCGCCTGGATCGCATCCTTGACCATGAGATCTTCGCTCAGGGAGAAGATCTCGGTCGACATGATGCCGCCGGCCGAATCCTCGTCATACTGCAGCAGGTGTTCGATTTCCTCCGAGTCCTCGTCGTGCATGATGTCAAGGATCTCGTCGGCCAGTTCATCGGGCATGTAGCCAATGATGTCAGCCGCATCATCCGAAGACATTTCCTGCAGGACTTCGGTAATCGTTTCCTTGTCGAGCTGCTCGAGGAGCTTTGCACCGACGACGTGATCGAGCTCCGCCAGAACATAGGCGCTCTTCTCCGCATCCTCGATCAGGTTGAAAAGAATCCGCTGCTCCTTGAGTTCGAGGTAGCGAAAGAGATGGGCGATGTCGGCCGGGTGCGTCTTGGCAAGCAGTTTCGCCAGGTTGGGATAGGCCCCCCGTCGGATCAGTCGCCTGGTGGCATCGAGCAATAGCTGTTGTTTCTGATCCATGGAAGAGCCTCAGTTTGCGGGTTAAAATAAACCCGGTGAGTTTACATCGCGCCGTGCAGAGTGTCAATAAAGCTGGGGGCTGGGGGCTAGAATTCGGAGCTTCGTGTAGTCTGTCAAGATTTATCGCGTTTCCCGCTTCCCATTTCCCCCTTTCGAACCATTGACTTACATTAAACGCAAAGCATAGACTGGCAGTTAAGATCAATACCGAAAGGCCATCTTCTTGAACATCAACCTTAGTATTGCCGTCATCAGTTTGCTGCTCTTCGCCCTGTTCAGCAATATCCCCCTGGGTTATCTGCGTATGGGCTCGCCCAAGTATTCGCTGCGCTGGTTTGTCTACATTCATCTCTCCGTGCCATTTATCATCGGCTTGAGGATCGCCAACAATATCAGCTGGCAGATGATCCCTTTTTCCATTGCCCTGGCCGTTGCCGGACAGATGATCGGCAGCCGACTGTATCGCCGGAGTCACCCTTGAGGAGACCTCGTCGCCCGAAACTGAAGGGCCCGGTCCTGGCCGGCGACCTGGTCGACAAGCTGTTGCATGGACTTGGCCTCGACGAACGCCTGCACCAGTACAAGGCGCTGATCGTCTGGAACGACGTCGTCGGACCGCAGATCGCCGCCCGCACTCGCCCGATCAGGATTCGCGACAACATCCTGGAGGTCAACGTCGACCAGCCGGCCTGGATGCAACAGCTGCAGCTGATGAAACCGAAGATCCTCGCCCGGTTGAACGCCGAACTGGGCAAAACGACGATCAAGGATCTTTACCTCAAGCATGGCAAGGTCAACGTGCACCCCGACAAACCGGTGGAGCCGCCACCGGCGTGGCGCATGGTCCAGCTGGACAGCAGCGAGAAGCAGCAGCTACAAGACCTGCTGAGCGCAGTGCAGGATACCGAGTTGAAGAACGAGATGGAGAAGTTCCTGCAGAAGCAGATGAGGCTTTTGAAGGCAGGGGGCAATTAGCGTCGAGGGTCAAACTCTTCGCGCTGGTTCTGGCCACCCAGACCTTTCACCTGGCCTCTCTTCAAGACCATAGATAGCCAAAACCTCGTCTGTATAGTCCCGCCCCGCTCCCTTGTAAACCACCAGTGGCGGCTCGACCTTGATTCCGGGCCTGCCGTTTTTTAGGCTCTCGAGCAAAACCAGCCTGGCGGCTTGACCCGCACGGGGGTGGACGAATCGCAGTCGTTTCGGTTCGATTTTGAGCGAGACCATGCCGGCGAGGAGCTCCGCAAGACGCTCGGCGAGATAAACGACGTAGAAACTGCCGCCACGCTTGAGCATCAGCTCTGTCGCCCGCAGGAAGGCATCCAGTCCTCCGGCAAGTTCATGGCGCGCCAGGCTCCGCTCATTGTCCGGGGCCAAGCGACCGGCACCGGGTTTACGATACGGCGGATTTGCCGTTACGACATCGAATGCAGCGGCTTCCAGCCCACCGAACGGCAGGTCGCGGATATCACCCTGCACGATCCTGACTGACGTCCCCAGCTTGTTCAGGTCAATTGTTCGTCCGGCCCGTTCTGCCATCTGCGGCTGAATTTCCACCCCGTCTATCGACAGTGCTTCGCTGCGGGCAGCCAACAGCAGCGGGATAATACCGTTGCCCGTGCCCAGGTCAAGCACGCGGCAGTCCCTGACAGGGGAGATGAAGCCGCTGAGGAGCACCGGGTCCAGGGAAAACCGGTAACCATGTTTCGCCTGCAGGATCTTCAGGCCACCGACAGTCAGGTCATCCAGGGATTCGTCAGAGAGTGTCGTCACGATAAAAAGCCTCCATGGAAAG
>JBFLJZ010000250.1:0-3519 GCA_040882925.1 Desulfuromonadales bacterium | reverse complement strand
CCGGGGCTTTCGAGGCTTGACCCAGTCGGTTCACAACAGTCCTTAAATGGGCCAGGTCGTTGGTTCTGTTTGCTTTTCCCCCATTAGCCAATTAAAATAGTAGTTCTTTCAGTTATTTCCATTACCTGACTTGCCGACCAAGGAGTTTCCAGTGTCAATTCTGCTGCGTGAAATGGGTATGATCCGGGTTGCTGCAGTCTCCCCGGCGCTCAAAGTTGCCGACGTTGCTTTTAATGTCGCGGCTATCGAGGAGGCCACCCTGCAGGCTGCAGACCAGGGCGCACAACTGGTGGTCTTCCCCGAGCTGTCGCTAACCGGTTACTCGTGCGGGGACCTGTTCTACCAGGAGAGCCTGCTCGAGCAGGTCCGTGAGGGATTGAACACCCTGACCACATTAAGTGATCAGACCGGAATGATCCTGATCGTCGGTGCGCCAGTCCGTCAGTCCGGACGGTTATTCAACGCTGCCGTTGTCATGAGCCACGGGCGGATCTGCGGCGTGGTACCGAAAACCTACCTGCCGAATACCCAGGAGTTCTACGAAGAGCGCTGGTTCTCGAGCGCTTTTGATCTGGTCGATGACCAGCTGGCCTGGCTTGAAGAGGCTCCGCCGTTCGGTACCGACCTGTTGTTCGATATCGACGGTATGCCGGACTGCCTGTTCGGGGTTGAAATCTGCGAAGATGCGTGGGTCGCCAGCCCGCCGAGCGGAGCCATGGCCGCGGCCGGGGCAACCCTGCTGATCAACCTGTCCGCCAGTCCAGAGATCCTCGGCAAGTGCGATTATCGCCGTGCCCTGGTCCGGGCGCAGTCGGCCCGCTGCCTGGCGGCCTATGTTTATGCTTCGGCGGGCCCGGGCGAATCGAGTACGGACCTGGTTTTCTCCGGGCATTCGCTGATCGCTGAGTACGGTCAGATCCTCGATGAAACCGATCGTTTCCAGTTTGCCAGCCAGGTCGCCATTGCCGATATCGATATCCAGCGCCTGGTTCATGAACGCCTGCGCAATAACAGCTTTGCTGCCTGCCAGGCGGACCAGGATTTTTTGCTGGTGCCGGTCGAAGTCACGGTGCGTGATGCGGATAAGCTGCTCAGGCCAATGTCCAAAACCCCCTTTGTTCCGGCAGACATTGCCGAGCGGCAGTCTCGCTGCGAAGAGATCTTTGCCATCCAGACGACCGGGCTGATGAAACGCCTGATGCATACCGGCAGCCAGAAAGCCGTGGTGGGAATCTCCGGTGGCCTCGACTCGACCCTGGCTTTGCTGGTGACGGTCCGGGCCTTTGACCGTCTGGACTGGTCCCGGGATGATGTCCTGGCCATAACGATGCCCGGTTTCGGCACCACCGACAGGACCAGGGGGAATGCTGAAACTCTTGCCGATGAGCTCGGCGTCAGCCTCCGCACCATCAGCATCGATGCGGCGGTCCAACAACATTTTATCGATATCGGCCAGAATCCCGGCACCCACGATATCACTTATGAGAACTCCCAGGCCCGTGAACGAACCCAGATTCTCATGGATCTCGCCAACCAGGTCGGCGGCCTGGTCATCGGCACCGGCGACCTGTCGGAACTGGCGCTCGGCTGGGCCACTTACAACGGCGATCACATGTCGATGTACGGGGTCAATGCATCGATTCCGAAAACGCTCGTGCGCTACCTGATCGAATGGTGCGCCGAGGCCGAGTTCAGCGGTAAAGCTGCAGAAGTCTTGCGCGATATCTGTGCCACCCCGGTTTCGCCTGAGTTGCTGCCACCGGACGAAGCCGGCGAGATCAGCCAGAAAACCGAAGACCATGTCGGCCCCTATGAACTGCACGATTTCTTCCTCTTCCACGTGGTCCGCAACCAGTTTGCCCCCCGCAAGATTCTCGAACTCGCTGCTAGGCTGTTTGCAGAAGACTATTCACGGGACGAGATACTGAAATGGTTGCAGCTTTTCTATCGCCGGTTCTTCTCGCAGCAGTTCAAAAGGTCCTGTCTGCCGGACGGTCCCAAGGTTGGCACGGTCTCCCTGTCGCCCCGTGGAGACTGGCGCATGCCGAGTGATGCCAGCGCTGCGTTGTGGCTTGCTGAACTGGAGCAGATTGCCGCAAGGAAGAAAAAGAAGGGCTCCTGACCGCTATGCAGGAAGGACAGGGTCAAGACACTCCAGGCACGCTCTATGTCGTGGCAACACCGATCGGCAATCTGGAGGACATCACCTACCGGGCGGTTAAAGTCCTCGGTGAGGTCGATCTGGTGGCTGCAGAGGACACCCGTCACAGCCGCAAGCTCCTCGATCGGTTTGGGATCAGGAAACCGCTGCTGTCTTACCACGACCATAATGAACGGCAGCGCTACGGTGAAATCCTCGAGCGTCTCCGGGCCGGTGAAACTGTTGCCCTGATCAGTGACGCCGGAACGCCATGTATTGCAGATCCCGGTTACCGACTGATCGCAGCTTGCCGAACCGCCGGTGTATCGGTGGTGCCAATTCCGGGAGCGTCGGCCCTGATCGCAGCTCTCAGTGTCTCGGGAGTGGCAACCGATCGCTTCATCTTTGAAGGTTATCTGCCGTCGCGCGCCAAGGCGCGGACCGACCTGTTTAAACGTCTGGCCGGTGAGCAGCGCACATTGGTCTTCTACGAAACCCCGCATCGGTTGCTTCCAGCTCTGAACGACCTGGTGCAGGTCTTTGGTGGTGAGCGTTCGCTGGTCATCGCCCGCGAAATGACCAAGCTGCACGAGGAGTTTTTTCGCGGCAGTGCCGATGGCGCCGTAGCGCATTTTTCCCGACAACCGGTTAAAGGCGAGGTTGTTCTGATCCTTCCGCCCGGTTCAGAGGGCCCGCAGATGAATGCACGGGATGCTTTGCGAAACCTTATGGCTGACAGTGGCCTGTCGCGCCGCGAGGCGGTGAAGATGATCGCCAGAGAATATGGCCTGCCGGTCAGCGATGTGTATCGTCTGAGCCTCGACCTGACAGGAAAAGGCGCAGAGGACGGGTAGCAGACTGATCGCACGACATGACGATCTTCTGTTTGTTCGGCAGCGCCAGCCCTCTGTGGCGAGAGCCTTTTCTCTTTGTATTCAAAGTCTGCCTTCAATAGTCAATCTTGAAACAGTCGAACTCGCCAAAACAGTCCTGCCAGTCGACTTTGATGTTGCTGACCCGGGCCGCCGGCGGGCCGTGATGACACCATGCCACGGCTTCTTTGACCTTTTCTCTATCACCTTCGAAGATCGCAGCAACCGTGCCGTCCGGGCAATTCCTGACCCGCCCGGTCAAGCCGATTGCACTTGCCATCTCGACGGTCGACTGGCGAAAAAACACACCTTGTACGCGACCATGGACGATCACCTCTGCCCTCGCTTTGTTCATGGTAGACCTCCGGTTAGCTCGGCAAAGGCCTTTTCATCGAGAATTTCAATGCCCAGTTCTTGCGCTTTATCCAGTTTGCTGCCGGCATTGTCGCCGGCGACGACGTAATCGGTTTTTTTGCTGACCGAACCGGAGGCCCGGCCACCGAGCTG
>JBFLJZ010000249.1:0-3829 GCA_040882925.1 Desulfuromonadales bacterium | reverse complement strand
CCGGAATCCAGTTCCCGGCATACTGGGAGAACATGTAGTCGCCCATGTCGTTGAGAACCTGAACCCCTTTGACCCGCGGGTAGATGTCGAGGATCTCTTTCATCTTCTGGCGCACCAGCGGCCAGGCAAAGCGCTGCATGCTGCCGGAGGTATCGATTACGAAGATGATGTATTCACTGTCGACCGGCACGCCGCCGATGACGGCGTCCTCTTTAGGTCTCTGGTATGCGGCATTCAGACGGCGCATTTCGTCGGTCAGTTCCTGCCTGGCGCTTTCCAGTTTGTCGGTGATGACGCTCTGGGCTTCGGCAGCCCGGCTGTCGAGACGGTATTGCCCCTCGATGTCTGTCAGGGCGCCCTGCAGGCGTGCCAGTTTCTCCTTATGTTCGGAAAGCTGCTCCTGCCTGGCGATCAGGTGCCGGTTGAGGGTCTGCGTTTCGCCACGGATTTCGTAAAGCTCCTCCTCGAGCCTGATGACAAGACCGGAGAGGTCCGTGTTGGTCTGCTCGATCACCCGGGGTTCGGAGATCTTCGAGATGACCAGCAACAGGATAATCGCCCCGAAGCCGCAGGAGATCACGTCGAGGAACGAGAGGCTGAACACTTCGAACTGGCGACGTCGTCTGCTCATGGCCAGTCCCTCGTCGGTGTCAGGAAGGACCCCCTGGTGTCAATGGCCAGTTGCCAGAAGGAGACTGCCGCCATCGGGTCGCCTTCCATGGGGAAGAGGATGGTGTTGACCGGTACGGCCCTTGGCAGCTTCTTGACCGCCTGGTGGAACAGGCTCAGCCGTTCACCTGCCGAAACCGTTGTCCTGCCGGGTTTGCGCTCGCCCTGGGTTGGCAGGCCGTCGGTGAGCAGCAGGATATTGTCGGGCCGCGGCCCCAGGCGGGCGGCTGCAGAGAAAGCATTGAACAGGCTGGTCCCGCCTTGTGGGATAGACCGGTTAAGGGCTGCAAGCATACGGTCGACGTTGGGCGTGTCGGTGCTGGTAACCCACTTCCCCTGCAGCTCGGCCACGACCGGACCGGCCCTGGTGTTAAAGGTGTAGATTTGCAGGGCGCTGTCCGGCGGCAGGTTGGCGACCAGCCATTCGACCGTCCTGATGGTGCGCTTCCATTTTGGCGATTCCCGGCGGGATCGTTCGTCGAGGTTGCGGCGGATGATAATGTTGACGATCGTCTCGTCGAGCATGCTGGCCGAAGCGTCGACCAGCAAAAGAACCCGCTTGCCGCCCAGGCGCAGCCCGGTCAGGTACTGTCGGTCGCCCTGGCCGACGAATTCCCTGACTTGCGCCCCCTTGGCCATCTCCGCCTGCCTGTCTGTGCCGATCCGGCTGACCTCTTCGTCGAGGTTGATCAGGTCGGACTGCAGGGCCTTGATATGCTCTTTCGATGCCTGGCTCTTGCCTTGCAGGTTTGCCAGTTCGACCCTGGTCTGCTCGATCTGCGCAATGACTTGCCTGGACAGTCCCTCGGTGCGGACGATCTCTTCCTCGGTCTCGATCATGCTGTTCTGCAGAGAGACCAGGAATTCTTCTCCGGCCCGAATTTCACGCTCCATGCGCGTTACTTCACTGTGCAGGTCGGCGACGATCTCCTTCCTGGTCGTGAGCATGTCGCCGTTCAATAGCATCACCAACAGGACGACGGCGCCAAAGCCGCAGCACATGATGTCGAGGAACGACAGGTTGAACTCGGATGTACTTCTCCTGGTCCTGGGCACGGAGCAACCTTAAGGCAGTGGCTTGGTTCGCAGCTTGTTGATCAGGTTCTGATGGCAGTAGCTGTCTGCGTCGAGGATCAGCCTTTCCTGCCGCAGCTGGAGCTGGTGGATGAAGAACATCAGGATGATACTCAGAACCAGGGCGATAAAGGTCGAATTGAAAGCAACACCGAGGCTTTGCGTGACGCCGGTGATATCGCCTTCGACGGCGCGATGGGCCTGGGCGAGAGCTGAACCGATGCCGCGCACGGTACCGATGAAGCCGACCGAAGGGATCGCCCAGGCGACGTAACGGATGATGGAAAGCTCCGAGTCGAGCCGGTCGCCATGCGTATCGCAGGCCGTCCGGACCGCCGTGGCCGCATCCTGGATGTTACGGGTCGATGCGAATCTCTGGGTCGCACTCAGCAGCGCCGTGGGCAGAAGGAACTGGCGGCTCTCCCCGGGCAGATCATGCAGCCGACCGATCAGTTCCCGGGTGTCCTCGGGGCCGATCGGCATGTTCTGCGGCAGCTGCAGCAAATCTTCGTCAAGTTGTCCATGCTGGCGCCAGACAACGGCCCCCTTGTAGGCGAGAATCGCCAGTGCCCAGAAGAACAGGATCATGCAGGCCTCCTGTTCGAAGTCCTTGATCACGACGTAGAAATTCTGTTCCTGAACGGCGTCCGGTTGTTCCGCCATGCGGACCTGTTCAGCCGCCAGAAACGCATCGGCCTGGGGGCGAATCAGCGCAACGTAAGTACCGTGCACGATAATGAAGACCACCAGCAGGCTGAAGACCTGGTAAATCATTTCGATAGGGAAATTCTTTCTCTGCATCGGATCTCTACCTCGTTCAAATGTCTGTTGGGAAGGGCACCATGCTGTCGGCACTGACTTCTTCGGTTGACTTGTAAGGGCGCGGCCACTGTACCGTACTCTGCTTGTCAGCGGTTTTCTGCCCGGATTTCTTCTCGCCCGCGACGGCCTCCGGTTTTTTGGCAGCATCCTTTGCGGGTTTTTTCTCTGCTGCCATGCCGCTGCCAAAGACCAGCAGCAGGATTATGGTGATCATGATCGCCCTCATTTGGTGTACCTCGCAATCCTGAAGCCGATATCACTGGCCGCTTCGCGGCTGTAACGGCGGTAACTGAAGCGCAATTCAGTAATGCTGGCGTCGCGCCAGCCTGAGCCCCTGATGACGTGATGGCTCCCGGTGCCGGGGCCCATCGGGTCGACGGCCCCCTGGTTCGCGCCGGCGGCATTGGCGGCGTAATAGTCATGGCACCATTCTGCAACATTACCGCCGAGATCATAAATCCCGGCCGGGTTGGCGGGGAAAGAACCGGTAGGAGCAGTGGCTGGAAAGCCGTCGTGGTAGCCGTTGATAACCATCGGCAGGAGATGCCGGGCCGATTCGTCGGCAAAGTTCCCGGCTTTTGCCTGCGGCGGAAATTTGCCCGGCCACGGATAACGGGCCTTTTCCTTGCGCTCTGCGGCACGGGCGGCATAAGCCCACTCCGCCTCGGTTGGCAGTCGGTAGCCGATGCCTTTCGGATCTTCTGCAACCATGGTTCCGCCTTTCTCCGTGTAATAGGGCGGCAAACCATCTTTGCGGCTGAGCCAGTTCATGAAGCGGGCCGCATCCGCCCAGGTGACGTTGACCACCGGGTGGCTGGCAATGTCCAGCGAGCGGTTGCCGGAGACGCCGGATGTATGTTGCGGCTGGAAGCGTTGGTACTCGGCGTTGGTCACTTCACGCTCGGCAAGATAGAACGTCTGCTGCATGAGCACTTTGTGCTCGGTTTCATTGGCGCGGCGCCCCGCCTCATTGCGGGAAGCGCCCATGCGGAACTGGCGCGGTTCGATCGGTACCAGCTTCTGGCCGAGGCCTGTCCTGGTTGCGGTGGCCGCAGCGGCTTTGGTCCTCTTGGCCGGGGTCCCTTTGCCGGTCAGGACGAGTTCCAGCCGCTGGCTGTAGGCCGCCTGGGGAGTGATGGTCCTGGTTGTCGTCTGATAACCCTCTGCCTGCAGGGCGATGGTGTGAGCCCGGGTAGGCAGGCGGAAGCGCCCGTTGGCCTTGTCCTGAACTTTGCCGTCGATCATCAGGGTCGCATCCGCCGGG
>JBFLJZ010000248.1:0-3469 GCA_040882925.1 Desulfuromonadales bacterium | reverse complement strand
GACCACTCCTACTATGTCCAGGGGCCGATGGAAACCGGGCCGGACGTTACCGCCCAGTGCCTGAAGTGCCACGAAAAGCACGCCGAAGACTTCATGAAGACCACCCACTGGACCTGGGCCCAGGACCAGCTGGTCGGCGACAAAAACGTCGTGCGCGGCAAGAAGAACGCGATCAACAATTTCTGCACCTCGATCGCCGGCAACTGGCCGCGCTGCACCAGCTGCCATGCCGGCTACGGCTGGACCGACAACAACTTCGACTTCAGCAACCCGCAAAACGTCGACTGCCTGGTCTGCCATGACACCACCGGCACCTACGTCAAGGAAGCGACCGGCGCCGGCAACCCGGCCAAGCGCGTCGACCTGGTCTATGTCGCCCAGAGCGTCGGCACGCCGAGCCGCTTCAACTGCGGCACCTGCCACTTCTACGGCGGCGGCGGCGACGCCGTCAAGCACGGCGACCTCGATTCGTCGATGGAATACCCGGACCGCAGCATCGATGTGCACATGGACACCGACGGCAACGACTTCACCTGCCAGGAGTGCCACACTACCGAAAATCATGCGATCCCGGGCAACTCGCTGGGCGTGTCGCCGGGCGGCACCAGTCACTTCTCCTGCGCCAAGTGCCACGAAGAGGCGCCCCACGCACAGAGTCGCCTGAACAAGCATGCCGAGGACATCTCCTGTCAGACCTGTCACATCCCCTTCTACGCCAAGGACGTCCCGACCAAGCTGTCCTGGGACTGGTCAACTGCCGGCCAGGATTTCGAGGACTCCGTCGACGAGAACGGCAAGCACGCCTACAACAAGAAAAAAGGCCACTTCACCTGGGGCAAGATGGTCGTGCCGAACTACCTCTGGTACAACGGCAGCGCCAGCGCGTATAACCGCGGCGAGAAGATCGACCCGGACAAGGTCACCATGCTGACCTACCCGAACGGCAGCATCAAGGACGAGAAGGCCAGGATCCACCCCTTCAAGCTGCATTCGGGCAAGCAGATCTACGACAAGAAGAACCAGTACTTCATCACCGCCAAGGTCTTCGGCGAGGGCGGCTACTGGGCCGAGTACGACTGGGACAAGGCCGCCCGCCTCGGCATGGAAGCCAGCGATCTGCCTTACAGCGGTGAATACGGTTTTGCACCGACCGAGATGTACTGGAGCATCAACCACATGGTCTCGCCGAAAGAAGACGCCTTGGGCTGCCTCGACTGCCACGGCGACAACGGCCGCATGGACTGGCAGGCGCTCGGCTACAAGGGTGATCCGATGGACAATCCTAAATACGCCCGCTCCAAATAAGTCTTGTTATTAATCAATATTGAGGGGCCGGCTTTTGCCGGCCCCTGATTGTTGACACCCCCCGCATGCGATGTGAGGGGTGTTTTTTCTGGCCAACGGAGTTTTTGCGAAGCCAGTGCAACAGAGGATTCATCTGTTGTACTTATTATTTTCTTTAAATTCTTAAAAGCAAAACCGGCGGGTCGCGTCCTGCCCGACGCCATACTTTTTGTCCAAGCGGCGACAAAAAGTAAGCAAAAAACGCCTTATCTCCTTGCGGAGGGCATCTTCTTTGCCAGGTTTCTGTGACATCAAGACCCTGCTGTGATGGGGATCCGGCCCTGTGTCAAAGGGCCTGATCTGTCCGTGTGACCGCCAAGGGAAAAGCCACAAAACAAGACAAACTTTGCAATCCTCCACTGAAGGAGAGGCTCTCAAGAGCCTCGGCTCCAGCGGGGAAAGCGTAGGATCTTGATCGTTGAGAACAATCTGAATTGATGTCGCCGCCACTACGGCCCAGACATGCCCAGCGCAGCGCAAAGTTTCTTTTGTTTCGTTTTCTTTGTCGCTACAAAGAAAATGACGTTGCTGTCGGGCAACCCCGACGGTTTAGATTTTGTCTTTAGAATTTCACAGGACAATTCAAAGGGCAACAGAGGGTCTATCTTTTGCCCTCTTATCGTAAAACCAAGAGGAACTTTGTCAGCAGCCCTGGAGACGGGTTTTACCGGCCCTTTTTTGAGACAATCCGAACCCTGCAAAACTCTTCAGAGTTCAATTCTTCGCACTGTTAAACCTTTCTCGTCTTTGCACTACCTTGCGCGCTGCAACAAAATGTTGGAGAGGGCCAATGTAATCCGGTTGATTTTTCCCACAAACTGTCTATGATGGCTTTAACAACTTTTGCAAGGAGTCGATCTCATGTTCGGACTGGGCACAACAGAACTGATTATCATCCTGGTACTCGTGCTGATTATCTTCGGCGCCGGCAAACTGCCCCAGGTCGGTGGCGCATTGGGTAAAGGCCTGCGCAACTTCAAGGACGGTGTCAAGGACGGCGAAGAGGACATCTCCGGCAAAGACCCGGACAAGATCGACGATAACGGCGAAGACAAGAAGTTGTAACGCTAAACGGGAATCTACCGGAATTGAAAAGCGCCTCTGACAAGAGGTGCTTTTTCATTTGATGCAATCCGCAGTGGTTGTCGAACTGCCCTTTGCTGCTCATCTTGTTGCTGCGCAACCGGTCGTCTGCATCGACACGACAGAAACATCCTATGCCCTTCCTGAAAGGACGTTTGCCGCGCTTGCCTTGTCATGCGGGCACGTGATATTTTTCGAACGGCCCATTGCATAAAATCAAGCTGTGGAGGTTAGCGAAAAATGAAAATAACCCGAGACCAAGTCGAGCATGTCAGCCGCCTGGCCCGTCTGGCCCTCAGCGAACAGGAGCTCGATTCTTTGACCGGCGAAATGGATGCCATTCTCGATTACGTCGAGCAGCTCAACACCCTTGACACGCAGCAGATTGTCCCCACCGCCCATGCCGTACCGATGGAGAATGCCTTCCGCAAGGACGAAGTCAGGCCCGGCTTCACCACAGAGCAGGCCCTGAGCAACGCTCCGGACGCCACGGACAACGCTTTCCGGGTCCGCCGGGTCATCGAATAGCTTGCCTAGCATACGGATAATATCATCATGACGATCTACGACCTGAGCCTGGCAGGATTACGCACCGGGCTCGACAAACGTGAATTCACCGCGGTTGAGGTGACCACCGGGTACCTGGAGCGCATCTTCGCCACCAACCCCGGCATCAATACCTTCATCAACATCTGCGACGCAACCGCACTCGCCGAGGCAGAGGCTGCCGACCGGCTGATCAGGGCCGGCCAGGCGAGCCCGTTGACCGGACTGCCGATTGCCGTCAAAGACATTTTCAACACCACCGGCTTGCCCACGACCTGTGGCTCGCGCATCCTGGAGAATTACGTTTCGCCTTACGACGCGACGGTTATCGAACGCATCAAGCAGCAGAACGCGGTGATCATCGGCAAGCTCAATATGGACGAGTTTGCCATGGGCAGCTCCAACGAGAACAGTGCGTTCGGCCCGGTACGCAACCCGTGGGAGACCAGTCGAGTGCCGGGAGGCTCCTCGGGCGGCAGCGCCGCCAGTGTTGCCG
>JBFLJZ010000247.1:0-20394 GCA_040882925.1 Desulfuromonadales bacterium | reverse complement strand
CCGAACGGCCGCATCTACGTTGCCGGGGCCTGGTCCAACAATGTCGTCGCTTTTCAGGACGGGCAAAAAGTCGCAGAACTGACCGGGCTTTCATCGCCACATGATCTGGAATTGGCTGCCGATGGTGATCTCTGGTTGGCTGATGCAGGCAACGATCGGATCCTGCTGGTCTCGCCGGAACTCGTTATCAAAGACGTATTGACCGGAGACAAGTATCATTTCCGTGGTGTGCGCTACCTCGATACCATGCAAGACGGCACATTGATCGCCGCTGACAAGGATACGCACTCTGTCAAGTTCATCGGCGTTGACGGGACTCTCAGGCTGCAGCTTGGCAGCGGCAAGGCGGCGCGGGGAGATGATGCCTTGACCACCCCCGAAGGGGTGGAAGTACTAGGCAACCGGGTCTGGATCTCGGATTCCGGAAACGACCGCATTGTACGTTATCTCCTCCGGTAACACGCAGACTCTCAGTGTGCCTGTTTGAGCTGAAGCCACTGGCCCGGGGCGATCCGTCCGACAAAGGTGAACCGACCCTTGCCGTCTGGCCTGAAAATGACCATTTCCCCTTCTCCCGGATAAACCGGAGTCGCCTCCCGGGCCACATTGCCATGGGCGACGATGACCCGGTTGGTGCCGGGAGCTGGCCGCCGGGCGAGTAGTTCCCGGGCGGTTTGAATGACCGCAGGACGTCCGTCGAAGTACTCCGCAACCCGCAGATTGATCACCTCATTCGTTGCTTGCACAGCGCCTAACCCGAGCAGACCGGCGGTGTCCATGGTCCGGCAATAAGGACTGGCCAAAACCTCGCTGACCGGGATATTCAGCCCCCGGATAAACTCGCCGGTTCGTTTCGCTCGCTCGCGCCCCGCTACCGACAACTGGCGAATTTTGCTTCCGTCGCAACTCAGCCAATCATTTTCTTGATTGACTGAGTCATGTTGTGACCAGTCAGTCGCTTCATGACGGAAGTACAGGTTGTAGCCGCCCCGCTGGAGTGCCTCAATCAACGCCGGATCAGCAGGCACTGGTTCTGACCGGACCGGCACCGGCAGGATCAGCAACCAGATCAGCAGCATCAGAGTATAGCTGGATTTTTTGCACCCTTTCATACCGCTGGGTTCTCCTGTCACAACAGGTTGCAACACTAAACCTGCCCAGATCAGCAGGGCAAACAATTTGCGAAAGATGATTCCTGCCTCTGCGCCAGCGTCCTGCACTGAAGGAAAAAGGCTGGCTCAAAGGCAGGACGTTTCCTTGAGCATCAATTTGCTGTTCAGCCGGAGAGCTCGCGCACCAACCTGCCCAGGGTGTCCTTGGCATCGCCGAAGATCATCCGGGCGTTCCTGCGATAAAACAGCGGGTTGTCGAGCCCGGCGAAACCCGAGGCCATCGACCGCTTGAGCACGAACACGGTGCGCGCATAGTCGGCGTTGATGATCGGCATGCCGTAAATCGGGCTGCCCGGGTTTTCCCGTGCCGCCGGGTTGACCACGTCGTTGGCGCCAATCACGATCGCCACATCGAAGGTCTCCATGCGCGGGTTGATATCATCCATCTCGAGCAGCAGGTCGTAAGGCACATCCGCTTCGGCCAGCAGAACATTCATATGTCCCGGCATGCGCCCGGCCACCGGGTGGATCGCGTAGACCACCTCACAGCTGTTCTTCTCGAGCAGCTCCTGAAGTTCCTTGACGACGTGCTGGGCCTGGGCCACGGCCATGCCGTAGCCGGGAATCACGACAACACTCTGCGCCGCCTCGAGCACATAGTAGGCATCCTCGGTGGTCAGCGCCGTGACCTCGCCTTCGATCTCTCCGGCAACACCGCCGACGGCACCGAACCCGGAAAAGAGCACGTTGCCAAGCGTGCGGTTCATCGCCTTGCACATGATATTGGTCAGGATGATGCCGCTCGCCCCGACCAGCGAACCGGCAACAATCAGGATATTGTTGTTGATGGCAAAGCCGGCCGCGCAGGCGGCGAGCCCCGAGTAGCTGTTGAGCAGCGAGATGATCACCGGCATATCGGCACCGCCGATCGGGATCACCGTCATCACGCCGAGCGTTGCCGAGAGCACCACCGTCAAAAAGAGCCAGAAAGGCTGTTCGGGATACAGCACGAACAGTGCGCCGCAGGCGAAGTTCAACAGCAGCAAGGAGCCGTTGACCAGGCGCTGGCCACGAAACAAAATCGGCCGGCCGGGCAGCTTTTCACTGAGTTTGCCCCAGGCGACCAGGCTGCCGGTAAAGGTCACACCGCCGATCAAGACCGACAGAAAGATTGTCAGCAGCAGGAAGCTGTCCAGTCGAGGCTGTGCCAGCGCCACCCAGCCGACCAGCAGACTGGCGATGCCGCCGAAGCCGTTGAACAGGGCGACCATCTCGGGCATCGCGGTCATCGCCACCAACCGCGCCGCGAGGGTGCCTGCCAAGCCGCCGATGACGATCCCCAGCAGAATCCAACGATAGTCGATGATCGCCTGGTCGAGCAGGGTGACGACCACCGCCAGCAGCATCCCCAGCGCCGAGAGGGTGTTGCCACGGCGGGCCGTGGCCGGGCTGCCGAGGAATTTCAGGCCGAAGATAAACAGCACCGCAGCCGCGGTATAGCAGAGGTTGATCAGCAGTTGCGTCGACATTACTTGACCTTGTCCCGCTTCTTGAACATCGCCAGCATGCGGTCGGTGACCAGGTAGCCGCCGATCACGTTGATCGTCGCGAACGCCACGGCCATGGTACCGAGCACGACGGTCAGCGTCGAGCCGGCGCCGCCGGCGCCGACCAGGGCGCCGACCAGGGTGATGCCGGAAATGGCGTTGGCCCCGGACATCAGCGGCGTGTGCAGGGTGGCCGGCACCTTGTGGATCAGTTCGAAACCGAGAAAAATCGACAGGATGAGTATGAATGAGAGATAAACCAGATCCATGGCTGCTCCTTAGGCGTATTGTTGCTTGATGGTCGGATTGACGATTTCCCCGCCGTGGGTGATCAGGCAGCCGAGCAAAATTTCGTCCTGCAGGTCGAGAGTGAAGCGCTTCTGCTCGCCATCCCAGTATTCATTGACCAGGTTAAACAGGTTGTTGGAGTACATGTTGCTGGCATCACGGCAGACCTGGCCGGACCAGTTGCCACTGCCGATGATCGTCACGCCATGTTGTTCGACGACCTCGCCGGCGACCGAACCTGCTACGTTGCCGCCGCTTTCTGCGGCCATGTCGACGATCACGCTGCCCGGTTGCATCCCCCTCAGCATCTCTTCGGTCACCAGCAGCGGCGGCCTGCGGCCGAACACCTGGGCCGTGGTAATCACGATATCCGATCTGGCGATCTCTTCGGCCTGACCCTGCTGCTGCATGACCAGCTGCTCGGCAGTCAACTGGCGGGCATAACCGTCCTCGGTCTGGCCGGTCTCACCGAGATCGATCTGCAAAAAGCTCGCGCCCAGCGATTCGACCTGCTCGGCAACCACGTCACGGGTGTCAAACGCAGTGACCCTTGCGCCGAGGCGCTTGGCTGTGGCGATCGCCTGCAGACCGGCCACGCCGGCGCCGATGACGAACACTTTGGCCGGCTTGATCGTCCCCGACGGCGTCATCATCATCGGCAGGATGCGGTTCAGCCGGTTGGCGGCCTGGATCGTCATGACATAGCCGGCGAGGCTGGCCTGGGAACTCAGGGCGTCCATTTTCTGGGCGCGGGTGGTGCGTGGAATCATCTCCATGCTGATCGCGCTGACCGGCCGGTCGCGCAGCGCCTCGACCAGGGACCGCTCGTTAAACGGGTCGAGATAGCTGATATGCACGGCGCCCGGCTGCAGCTGCGCCACCTCGTCGGCACCCGGCTTGTTCAGCCGCAAGACCAGGTCGGCCGCTTTGAGCAGCTCGCTGCGGCTTCCAGCCAGGCCGGCACCAACGGCCTGGTATGCTTCGTCGGCATAGCCGCAACCGACGCCGAGGCCGGGCTCGACCAGCACCTCGGCCCCGGCCCGCGTCAGCTTGCCGACGTTGACCGGAGTCATTGCGGTGCGCTGGTCTTGCGGGCAGGCCTCGTTGGGAATCGCGATCCGTGTCATGCGGCAACTCTTTCGTTTGTGTCAGCGACTGCCGCGACAGCGGCGGCAGGGCCAGGGCTCTCGCCTCGGCTACATTTTATCTGCGGACAGTCTGCTTTTGTAAGTGCTTAGTATAAGGTTTACAATACTTGACAGGATTGATCAAGCTTTTGGTCAAAGAGAGTTCTTCAACCACACCCCGTTTTGCACGCAATGCGAGGCCTGGATGGGGTACAGCCTTATCGGTCCGGCATCCAGAATCCGGCATTCAGAATTCAGTCGTGAGAGTGCTTTGGATTCTGGCTCCCGGCTTCCCATCATTATTCAGGACTCGAAGGCCGTTACACCGAATAACGGGTAGAGGCTCAGCATGTAATCGAGGAAATTTTCCGCAGCGCTGCTCTCAGCTTTGTCCAGCAGGACCGGTTCATCGGCGCCGACACCGCTGCTCGCGGCGATGCCGTCGCCGCCGGCAAGCTGCAGCAAGCGCTCGGCGAGCAAGCGGAACTGGGCGAAGCTGAGACTGTTTTCCCTGCAGGTGAAGACGATTGCGTTGGACCAGCCCTGCTCGTCTGCGCAACACTGTGCCAGCCCGTCGCAGACCGGGTCGGCGGCGCCGATGCGAAAGCACGGCCGGACTGCAGCGGCGGCCGGCCCGGTCAACAGGTAGACCCCCGGGTCCTTGAGCTCGACACGCTCCAGCTCTGCGGCAAGCGCGAACCGGGGGATCACCAGACCGCGGCCGGACCACTTCGAGCGGGAGACGATTTTGACGCCGTCGGCATGGCCATCCTGGAGAAAGATCCGCACCGAGAAAGATTTGCGGGTCATACCATCCCCCGTGAAAAGATTCGACTGTTGCAACTAGATATCGGTATCGCGGCCGTACTGGCGGAATTCGCCAAGATTGCTGAACTCTCCCCACTCGAGGTGCTGATTGGGCGCATTGACGAAATTGTAGAGGTTCTCGAGGATATTGAAGTGCTGGTGCTCCTCGCCGGCGATCTTCAGCAGCAAAGCCTTGATTTTGGGGTCGTTCTCCTTTTCGGCAGCCTCCTCGTAGAACCTGAAGCTGTCGGCTTCCAGCTGCATCGCATGCTTGTAAGCCGGCAGGACACCGGAGAGTTCGCCGAGGTCCTTGCTCCTGGGAAGCAGCGAGAAGACATTCTTCGCTGTCACAAGCGTTTCTGATTCGGCCATGGCCGATTCATCGTTGCCAGCCTTGAGTTCGCGGAACAGTTTGAAATGTTTGCGCTCATCCTCGGCAAGACTGCTGAAAATTGTCTTCAGCCCTGGAAGAGTGGCGGTTTTTGCCAAACTTGTGTAATAAACAAAGCCGTTGTCTTCCATCTGCATGGCAAAATCGAATACGTTCATCAAGCCCTCCTGGCACGGGTCAGTGGTTTTGTCTTCCAACTTTAGTTGACGTGGTGCGACTGTCAAGATGTGACCTGGGTTGCATATCCAGCAACCTCTTAGCTTACGTCTCTGCAGGCTCCGTGGCGATCGCCCGGCAGGCCAGCTCGACGGCCTGCTGCATCGGCAGGCGGTTCCGGGTTTTGGCCAGAAAGCCACTGGTGTGGACAAAGTGGACTTCGGGATCATCTGCGATCGCCCGGAAGTCGACGATCCGGTTGTCGCCAAGCCGCAGGTATTCCCAGCCATCGCCGCGGTTTGAGGGGGTGATGCTCATCACGACCTGCTCATCATCAAGGAACCGCAGGTACAGCTCCATGGCCAGTTTCGGGTCGTCGCTGATCTCGCTGAAGACCGTTTTGAGATGCCCGACCGGCACCACCCTGGCCTCTTCTTTCAGCTGCTTGAGGCGCTGCGTTTTGCGGTCGATCAGATCGATCATGTCCTTGCCGAGCGCTTTCATCAGCAGATAAAGAGAGTCGTCGCGGCCGAGCGCCGCGACACGGGCAAAGGTCGACAGGATATAGCCGTCGATTGGCGAGGAGGCGGCAAACAGCACGCTGGTATCGACGCCGAGGTGGTCGGCGGTACGGTACGGGCCGCTCACATCCATCATGCTCATGTGTCGATACCAGGCAAACATCTGCATCGCCGCGTCATGGTGACCGAGATGCTGCATGACCAGGTGGAAGGCACAGGGCAGCGAACGATCCTGGTGGTGGTCGAAGTTGTGACGCTCGGGAGCGTATTCAAAGCCGACGTCGACGACAAAGGTGTTCAGGTCTGCCAGGTCCGCAGCGGTCGGTTCGCGCCGGTACACGTCGGCGTCACCAAGGGTGGCAAGCAGCACGCAGGTCGCCAGAAAGTCGTCTTTGTGCGAGCTGCCGGGGTGGGTAACAATCTTATACATGGTGTTTTCCTCTGCTGTGAGTCAGTCAATCCTGTTTTTCAATCTTAGCAGGTTTAGGCGGTTCTGTTAAAGGAATGCGTCATCTGCTTTGGCTGGCGCTTTGCTGTCAACGTTTTCTCCAGAACAACGGTTTCGGCGCATTCGCCAGATAGGCGCCGAAGATCACCAAAAGACCGCCGCCAATCAGCGAGACATCGAGCGGCTCACCGAGCAGCAGCGTCGCCAGGAGCACGCCGTTGACCGGGACGAAGTTAATGAACACCGCGGCACGCGACGGGCCGATTTTCTGGATTCCCTCGAAATACCAAAGGAAGCCGACCACCGTGCCGAACAGGCCGAGGTAACCGATACTGCACCAGACCGGCCACGAGAAGTGCACCGCCTCCGGCAGGCTGCCATAGGCCAATGCCGGGATCGACAGCAGCAGCGTGCCGGCGATCGACGACCAGCAGACAGCCGCCAGCGGCGAGAGCCCGCGCATCGCCGTCTTGCCGATCACCGAGTACAGCGTCCAGGACAAAACACAGCCGAAAATCAGCAGTTCGCCGCGGCCGATGCCGCCGCTGAAGATCTGCAGCGGTTGCCCGCGGGTGATGACCACCAGCGCGCCGATCACTGACAGCGGGATGCCGATCAGCCGGCTCAACGGCAGGGCTTCGCGATAGATCAGGGCCGAACAGAGCGTGATGGCGACCGGGTTCAAGGCGATAATCAGCGCGGCGCGGGCCGCGCCGATCAGGCTCAGGCCGTTGAAGAAGAACAGGTTGTAGGCAAACACCCCGGTCAGGCCGAGCGCTGCCACCGCCAACGCCTGCCGGGCTTCCAGCCTGGGCAGCTGCCCCTCGCTCATGCAGAGGGCCAGCAGCAGGCACAGCGAGGCGATCACGAAGCGAAAGAACGCCGCGGAGACCGGGTGCGCGCTGCCCGCGAGGAAACGCCCGGCGACAAAGGTGCCGCCCCAGAAAAAGGCCACGGCAAAAAGTTTCAGGTAGGTGTTCAAGTCGGCTTTATGTTTCCGGGGCCTAGCGGGCAGACCGGCGCAGCGACAGGCCGGCGCTTAGCCGAGGCTGATGTCCGGGCTGTCGCCGCCGATCAGGTTGAGGGTTTTTTCAACCTCGAAATAGACCAAAAACTTGGGCCCCTTTGCGGCATCTTCTTCGGCGGTCAGGCAGCGCCGGGTCATCTGCTTGATCAACTCGGCATCGTCGTCTTCCCGGACTTTCTTCAGGAACAGCCTGATGCCTTTATAGCCGCCGGCATTTTCGATAAACAGGTACACCGCATAAGGGTTTGCCGTGATATTTTTATGTGTCAGCCGGTCGCGCATGATGAACGCGATGGTGCCATCCGCCAGGACATGGGGTTTCGCATAAATCGCGGCATCGACTTTGCCGTCATTGTCGGCGGTTGACAGTACGCCAACACCCTGCCGGTTTTCGAAGTATTCTTGCATATGCATAAGCTGGCTCTCCTGCGAAAAGATCTCTGTAGCGCACCGCAGGCGACGGGACGTGGGTCATGCAGCATACCGGCGGTATGCTTGAGCAGTGCGCTGTAAAGTAAAATGCGTCCCGCCTTCACTTCTATCGTAACCGCAGAGAATGTCAAACCATCGCTGCTGCTGATCGACAGATTCCTGCCGCAGGCGATCCGGCCCGGCTATTTGCCAGGCGTGCCGCTTTCCCCCGCCGACCACTCCGGGCTGAAGCCGCCGAGGCCCGGGTGATACATTTCGTCGCCGGCATGCTGGGTAAACTCGACGTTCAGGCGTTCTTCTGTGAGGCCGAGGATCTCCACACAATCACGGCACAACGCCCTGGCAAGCTCGAGCCGCAAGGCCGCGGGGCGACCGCGCCGGATATCGCACATCAACATCGACACCGGCGTCGGCTGCCCATCGATCGTGCGCCACACGCCGCCTGCGCCGAGCTCGCGGATGGCGATGCTGATGCGGCGGGTATCGACGCTCATCATGTCGGCATAGGTTGCAGACAACTTTCCGGCCAGGCGCTGTTTAACTTCGACCGGGTAGAAGCCGTTCACATCCAGTTGCAGGTAAGGCATGGTTCGCTCGCTCCATGAAGGTGGGAGATGCCGTTCAGGCTGTCCCGGGCGGCGCAAGGGGCGCGGCAGCCGGGGCGGTGCTGGCGCGGTCGGTTTTCGCCGCCATAATGAAGTCATTGACATGCAGCCCGGCGATCGCATGCGTCCACCAGGACACCGTCACCCGGCCCCACTCGGTGACGATCGCCGGGTGATGGTTCTCCTGTTCGGCGATGGCGCCGATCCGGTTGGTCAGGGCGAGGGCCCCGGCGAAGTCTTTGCAGGAGAAACTCTTTTCCAGGCGCTTGATGCCGTCTGCCTCGGTGATCCGCCAGCCCGGCAGCTGCGGCAGGTACTGTTCGATCTCTGTCGCGGTCGCCAGCGGCGCACCGTCCCGGCAGGCCGTGCAGTTTTTGTCAACCAGGTCGGTCATCGCTACTCCCAGTGATCGCCGCGGCGGCTGCGCAGCTCGATATCGAGCGACTGGACATGCCCCTGGTCGTTGATAAACGAACTGAGCAGCGAGCTGACCACGCTGATGATCAGCGAGCCGAGCACTGCCGAGCCGAAGCCCTCCACCACCAGGCCGCCGGCCACACCCGAGGTCATCATCAATAAAAACGCATTGATGACGAAGGTGAACAGGCCCAGGGTCAAAACATTGATCGGCAGGGTCAGGATAATCAGGATCGGCCGGAAGAACGCATTGAGGATGCCGAGGATCAGGGCGGCGCCGAGCGCCGCACCGAACCCGCTGACCTGGATGCCGGGGAAGACGTATGCCGCCACCATGATGGCAATGCTGAGTACCAGCCACCTGAGCAAAAGACCTTTCATCTGCACATCTCCAAAGCTGTCTGGAACATTAGTTTTCATTATATCGCAATGCCATGGATTTTGCGGCGCCCTACTGCACACTTTTGTTGATCTGTGCCGTTGCCAGAGGATTGACACGCTCCCGCCGGGCGCCATACTTTTGTTGCCGGACAAAAGTATGAAAAGGCCTTTCCCCTTGCGGAGGACAACTCCTTTGCCGGGTCTCGGTGACGTCAAGAACAGCTTTAACGGGGATCCGGCCCCGTGTCAAAGGGCCTGACCTTGCCGTGTGCCCTGGCAGGGAAAAGCGTGAGAATAAGAGAACATTTGCACCTCTCGGCAAAAGGAGAGGCTAGCCAGCGCCGGCGTCGGGCTCGTCTCCGCCACAGCCACCGCCACCGACAGACGGCTTGCCACAGCAACCGCCGCTCTTCGGCCCGTAAAGCATCTCTTCGATGCTCTCGTCCATAGCCTGTTCGAGATCGGCAATGCTCGTTTCGAACTGGCGGGCCGCCAGCCCATGGCGGCAATGCGGACAGGTTGCATAGGTCTGTTTGAACCAGGACAGTGCGGCGTAGATCGTCTCACGGCAAGCGGGGCAGTCCAGGGCGATATGCGATTCGCTAAGCATGGATGTGTTTCCTTGGGCCACGGTTTTAACCCGGGCGACGGGATTTGGGGAGCCCGTTGACCACCAGGTCATAAGAGTCGTCGATCATCGACCGGATTTCAGCCTCGGCAATCGTGCCGTCAAGCACAACGGTGTTCCAGTGGCGCTTGTTCATATGGTACCCGGGCAGCACCGCGGTATAACGTTCGCGCAGCAACTCGGCCTTGATCGGATCGCACTTGAGGTTGAGGCGCAGGGGGTCTTCGGTGATGTTGGTCAGGGCGAACATCTTGCCGCACACCTTGATCACCAGGGTCACCGTATCGAAAGGAAAGTCTTCGCTGGTGCAAGGCTTGTTCAGCAGATAACTGCGCAGAGCTTTGAAATCCATGACTTGTATTCGTTTCGCGCCGATAAATCAGCGCTGGGAACGGCTGTGCTGTGCGCCGATTTTCTTGCTCCGCTGGCACTGCGGGGAACATTTCTTGGCAGCACCTTTTTATCTGGGATCGATCGTCATCGCCAACCTGCTGGTGATAACTTTCGGCATTATCGACGTGGCAGAGCTGACTTTCCGTGCCGGCGCGGCGGCGGTGGCCTTCACCCTTAACACCAGAGACCTGGTGCAGCGGCCTGCCGGCCTGCATTCTCAGGCTGCAGTCACCGCCGACAACAGGGCGTTGATCTCTGCCTCGATCTTTTGCCGGTCGGCAAGCTGATCAAACAACTCGACCACAGTCTGTCCTGCAGCCAATCCCAGCAAGACTCCCATAACGGCGCCGCGATGCACATTGTCGCCGCCGAGATTGGTGTTGACGATCAAGGCCTGCTTCGGCCGGTCGAGGTACTTGTAGGTCAGGTAAAGCAGCGACGGCCAGGATTCACTGATGTAACAGGCGCTGGAAAAACGTCTGCCGACCACATCGAGGTCGTCGCCGGCATTCGCCACCAGGCTCTCCAGGTTCAAACCGAGCGACGTCTCCGCACACTCGAGCAGCAAGCGGCCGGCCGGCTGCTGTTCGTCGCGCCACAGCAGGGCATCGAGCAGAGCGACGTAGTTGCCGCAGACTCGGGCCAGGCTGTCGTCCGGATGGGTCAGGAACAGGTGTTCCCGGCAGATCGCCTGCACCTCGTCGAGCGGCGTGCCTTGCAGGCGTGCGGCGATCACAATCGGTGCTATGGTGACCAGGCCGCCAACCGAGGCGGTGTCGTGGGTGACGGCTCCACAGCGGTCCTTCGGTTTGCCGTTGATCAGGTTGGCGAAGAAGCCCCTGTGGTAGGACTCGGCATAGGTGTCCGGATGCCTGGGCGGGTCAGCGGTCATGAAGTCGATGTAAGCGTCGAGAAACCGGTCCTTGCGGTAAATCCCGGCCGATGCGCTCAGCGTGCGCAGCAACAGCCGGGCACAGTGGGCGTTGAGGGTATTCTCACCGGCTTGCATGCGGTGATGATAGTGCCTGTTCGGTTGGCCCCAGAACTGCGCCTTGCCCTTCAAGATGACCTTACCCACCACCTGGCGCTGGCGTTCGCCGGCCACCCCGGCTTTGCGGCCGCCATGACTGACCGAATGCAAGGCCATGATCGACGACGGGTGGCGATCGGGCGCGGCCGCCATGCTCCTCACCCCGCCGGGGAAATCCCTGTCGATATCCAGCGGATTGTAATACCAGTGCACCGGCATGGCCAGCGCATCGGCGACAAACAGCATGCGCAGTGCGGCGTCAGCCCGGCAGCGGGCAGGGTGCGCATCATTCGGTATCATCTCATGCATCGGCAAGCAAGGCTTTCTCCTGGGTTAAGGCGAGGCTTGTGCAGCGCGGAGCGCAGCGCGCAGCGCTTCGACGCGCCGCCGGTTGACGCCGAAATCGTAATAACCGGTTCGCGACGCTGAGCGCACGGCGATCAATCCCTGCGCGGCCTGTAGCTGGAACTCCAGGTCATCGACGAAACCGAAGATTTTACTACGACACTCGACATGCAGATAGCCGGGTTTTTCGCTGACGATGGTTGCGCAAGGCAGTTTGGCGACCTGCTCTAGCAAACGTTGCCAGGCCTCTGCCGCGGGAGGCGCAAAGGTCAATGGGGCAATCTTGTGCTGTTCGTCTTCAGCGCCGCTGGCAACGCAGTTGGGCGAGTCCGGGCAGGGGCTCAATGTGTCCCCGGGCGCCACCGGGTTCGGCAAGGGCTGTGCCGCGCAGGACGCCGCAGCAAGTGTTCCGCAAAAAATCATGGTGATCACGCAGCTGCAGGCAAAGCTTGGCATCGCATTCTTATCCGGCAGTCCAGCCCGGCTCCTGGTGTCCGGGGTACGCCTTGATCATGGCGCCGCAACTTCGACCAGAACCTCGTTGCGGCGCAGGAACCAGAGGCTGAAGGGTGCGTTGTAGCGGGCAAAGATCGGCGGCCCGAGGGTTTTCAGACCACCGGCCTGCACCGCCGCGAGCAATTGTTGTTCGTTGCTGCGATAGCGAGCTTTGCTCCAGGTCCCGGTATAGCGCCGGGCAGCCATCAGCCGGGCCGGGACACTTTTGATCCGGATTTCCGGGTTTTCAGGCGGCGGCAGATCCTCGAGGCTATAGCCCGCGGGCATGACAAAGGCAAAGCGATAGCGGTTATCGACCCCTGGCGAGACATCATCGCCGGCGGACTGTTCGGTCACCGCCGGCAAAGGCTGCTGAATCACCGGCGTCGTCATGGCGATTTTGCCCTGCGGCCGGTTGCCTTCGCTGATGTAATCGAACAGTCGGCGAAAAGCCTCGCCACCGACATCGTCGAAGTCGCCGGTCACACTGGTCTCGGCGACCAGGTAGGCATCGTACTGCCGTAATTCAAACTCCTGGTACCGCTTGACGACCGTGTAACCGGGTTCTTCGTAAGCCAAGACAAAACCTCCGCAACAGCTCAGCAATATGGCCAGCAACAGGACTTTAAGAATTTTTCGCATCATCATCTCGCTTGTCCGGTATGACTATGCTGCGATTCAGTCTGTTTCGATCGTACCGATGACGTCAAGGTTGCCGTTTTCGCCGCGACGCACGATGACCAGCTCACCGGAGCCCGGATAGACACCGGTCAGGGCAGTGATGTTGACTTGATGGGTCACCAGTACGACCGGTTCACTCAGGGGCAGTTCGTCGAGCCAGCCACGCAGTTCGCCGGTCTGCGGGTCCCGCCGGGAGAAATCGTTAAAGAACGAGTTGAGGACCGGCCGCTCTTCGACCGGACCGAGATCGAGCAGACGTGCGGTCTCCAGGCAACGGCACCACTGGCTTGAAAAGACCCGCGCGGTCTGCATGCCGTGATTGCGAAACAGTTCGCCGATCCTGGTGGCCTGCTCGCGCCCTTGCATCGACAGGTTTCTTTGCGTCTGGCAATCGCCCAGCCTGAAGCTCGGCGGGTCGCCTGTGCCGGGTGCGAGGGCATGACGCAACAAGACAACATGGCCGCCTGAGCGCAGAGCCTTCCAGAGAGCACTCTCCGGTTCAGCAGACTGCGCCGGAGAGCTGGATAAGAATGCAGCCAGGACAGCGATAAAGATGCCGCTCGTCAGCAGCCTTGAACAGGCGAGTGGCTGCCGCAACCAGCTCGATAAAAATCTGCCATCAAAGGTCATGCTGAACTCCATTATAAAAAGTTGCCATTACATTGCAGGCAGCACCCGGTCCGTAATTTTATCATGAAACTCCTGCCGGACCAGGGCTTGCCGCTGCACAGCACGCAAAAAAATTCTCTTTTCAGCTTTGTCCCGACTCAAAACACTATTCGCTCGGCGATCTCCACCGCCTGCAGCAGCTCTTCCGGCCCGTCGATGTTGGCTTCGAGCTGCTGCGCCATCTCGACGCCGCCGCGTGTTTATGGGTGCGGCGCGCACATGACGCAGCAGGGCATCTTAGAACTGGCGGCGGTTCTTGCACTCCAGGGCGATTTTACTGTAGTGGATGACGATGCGGTTCACATGCAGGTCCTATGCAGAGCCGGTAAGAGATGCTGCCGCTCCGGCAGGAGCGGCAGGCACAGCAGCATCAACATCAGTAGTGTATCACAGATCATGCGGTTGCCGCTTTGGGCACTGGATTGGACTTTTGCTATATAATGAGATCTCTCCCTGTCCGAATCCGAGGAGGCGGCATGGCGATTCACCCCGCATCTGGCAACGTCCCGGCCGGCGGCTGGCTGCAACGGCTGGTCAAGGTCGAGGCGCAGGAAATACCGGCGCTGCTCTGGGCGTTCAGTTACTTCTTTGCCCTGCTCTGCGCCTATTATATCGTCCGGCCGATGCGCGACGAAATGGGCATTGCCGGCGGCGTTGAGCACCTGCAGTGGCTGTTTACCGGGACCTTCCTGGCGATGCTGGCCGCGGTGCCGCTGTTCGGCTGGGTCACCACGCGCTTCTCCCGCCAGCAGTTCCTGCCGCTGATCTACGGCTTCTTCATCGTCAACCTGCTGATCTTTTTCGTGCTGTTTCGCTGCGGTCTGACCCAGGCCTGGGTGGCACGAGCGTTTTTTATCTGGGCGAGCGTTTTCAATCTGTTTATCGTCTCGGTGTTCTGGAGCTTCATGGCCGACCTGTTCAACGATGCCCAAGCCCGGCGCCTGTTCGGCTTTATCGCCGCCGGCGGCACTGCCGGGGCGCTGGTCGGGCCCGCCCTGACCGCGAGCCTGGCGATCCCCCTTGGACCGACCAACCTGCTGCTGATCTCCGCCGCCGGTCTCGGCTGGGCGATCCTCTGTATCCGCCGCCTCGGCGCCTGGCGAGAGCGCCTGGGTACAGGAGAACCGCTGAACGGAAAGCAACCGGCAAACGAACCGGTCACCGACAAATCCACCGGCCTCGGCGGCGGTGCGCTGGCCGGCCTGCGGCTGCTGGTGCGGTCGCGCTACCTGCTCGGGATCTGCCTGCTGATCCTGTTCTACACGACCCTGTCGACCTTCCTGTACTTCCAGCAGGCGCAGATCGTCCGCGACAGTTTTGCCGACCCGGCGCAGCGCACCACGGTGTTCGCCGCGATGGATTTTGCCACCAACGCCCTGACCCTGGTCATCCAGGTCTTTGTCACCGGGCGCATCGTCCAGGCCTTGGGACTGGGCTGGAGCCTGGCCCTGGTCCCGCTGCTGCTCGGTGCCGGCTTCTTTATTCTTGGCATGGCGCCGGTGCTGGCCGTGCTGGTGACCCTGCAGGTAGTGCGACGTGCCGGCAATTACGCGATCATGAAACCCGGCCGGGAGATGCTCTTCGTCGTGCTCGGCCGAGAAGAAAAATACAAGGCGAAAAACATCATCGACACGGTCATCTACCGCAGCGGCGACGTGGTCAGCGCCTGGGCCTATACCGGCCTTCAGGCGCTCGGCCTGGGCCTGGCAGCGATCGCCATGCTCGCCGTACCGCTGGCCGGCCTGTGGGCCTGGATCTGCTTCCGCCTCGGCCGGAAGCAGCAGGCGTTGGCCAAACAACTGGAGGTACCATAATGAAACTCAATGACTATCGGCTTTCACGCAGGACATTCGTCGCCAGTCTGGCGGCGTCACTGGCCGCGCTCTGCTGGGCGCCCGGCAGGCTGCAAGCGGCGGATCGGGCACTGATCCGCAAAATCATCCCGGGCACCGGCGAGGCGCTGCCGGTGATCGGGCTCGGCAGCTCGCGCACCTTTGACATCGGCAGCGACCAGACCGACCTCGCCAGTCTGGTCGCGGTGATGCAGGCGTTTTTCGCCAACGGTGGGCAAGTGATCGACTCCTCGCCGATGTACGGCTCGGCGGAAAGCATCATCGGTGAGCTGCTGCGGCGCAGCGGGCCGCAGAACAAGCTGTTCGCCGCGACCAAGGTCTGGACCGACGGCGAGCAGAACGGCATCCGGCAGATGGAGGCTTCGCTGGCCAAATGGAAACTGGACCACTTCGACCTGATGCAGATCCACAACCTGCGCGACTGGCAGGTCCACCTGAAGACCCTGCGGAACTGGAAAGAAACCGCCAGGATCCGCTATATCGGTATCACCACTTCACACGGCCGGTATCACGAGGAACTGGAAAGACTGCTGCGCAACGAGCCGTTCGACTTCGTCCAGCTCAGCTACAACATCGAAGACCGCCGTGTCGAGCAGCGTCTGCTGCCGTTGGCGACCGAGCGCGGCATCGCAGTCCTGGTCAATCGGCCCTTCCAGCGCGGCGCGCTGTTCGGCAAGGTCAAGGGACAGGCGCTGCCGGCATGGGCGAGCGAGATCGACTGCGCCAGCTGGGGGCAGTTCTTCCTCAAGTTCATCGTCTCCCACCCGGCGGTCACCTGTGCGATTCCGGCCACCACCAAGGTGCATCACATGGAGGACAACATGACGGCCGGCTTCGGCCGCCTGCCAGATGCGGCGATGCGCAAGCGCATGGGCGATTTTTATGCCGCGCTGTAAACGGCGCAGCGTTATTGCAGGTCAGGAAGCGAACCGGGCAGCAAAGAACAGAAGAGGACCCGTCACGCTAGCGTGCCGGGATACGTAAAGGGGGCACTTTTCAGTGCCCCCGGCTGACGTCTACTTGTCAATACAGATCCAGCCCCATTCACGCTGCTTCTGCACCAGTTCCTCGGCTTTCTCTTCGCAATAGCCGACTTCATGCTCGGCGGACCAGAGGGTTGCCGTGGTGCCATCTTTTTCATAACGGACTTCGCAGGGGACTTTCATCTCCTGGTCCTGGTAGACGACGCTGATGACGCGCTCTTGTTGTCCATAGGTGCAGACGTAGATTTCGTCGGCCAAGCAGACACTGGCGAGCAGGCTCAAGGCAAGCACGAGAAGGGGGATGATCAATCTTTTCATGTGGGCAACTCCTTGCGGTCCTTGCAGTTGGTTTTCGATCGTAAAGCGGACAGACACCCTGCGTGCTTATTCTACACGAATTCCACCGAAGCGATAGTCTTATGAACAGGAATCACGTCAACTCAGCTGCGTGTCAGACGTGCGATCAGTGTGGCATGCTGCGGAAACAACCTGATTAAACTCGCACGGTCGGCGATTTCGAAGTCGCTGAAGTCGAAGCCGGGCGCCACGCTACAACCGACCAGGGCATAGGAATCGGGCGTGTCGACGGTTGCGCCGAACCAGCAGCCATGCGGCACCACAGCCTGGAAGCTTTCGCCCTGCGCCAGGTTCGCTCCGAGCGTGACCGGCGCATAGCGGCCATCGACATGAATGACATGCAGGCTGAGCGGGCTGCCGCTGTAGAAGTGCCACTGTTCATCGGATTTGAGACGATGCAATGCGGAGAAGGTGGCCGAAGTGAGCAGGAAATAGATCGCCGTCGCAAAACTGCGCGGCCCGGCGTAGCGTTCGGGCAAGTCGCCGGGCGCGATCGCTTCCTTGGCGCGGTAGGTTTCGCGGTACCAGCCTCCTTCCGGGTGCGGCTGGAGGTTGAGGGCTCTGATCAGCTCGTACATCAGGAGTATCTTCTTCCTCGCTAACCGGCATCGAGCCCGGGCATGGCAAATTCGAGCGCGTCGAGCCCCTGGTAGAGGGCCTGACGCTGTGTCAGACCCAGCTCGACCAGCGGCGGGCGTACTGTCGCCCAGACCGCATCGTTGCGGTAGCGGGCCAGAACGGCCTTCAGAGCGGGCAGCAGCGCGGCGCGCTCGACCACGCCGCGCACGGCGTTGAGACGCTGTTGCCGGGCGCCGGCGTCGTCCTCCTGCCAGCCGCGGAACAGCCGATCGATCGCCGCGGGGTTGACGTTGGCGGTGGCGGAGATGCAGCCGACGCCGCCGTGCTGCATGTTGGCCAGTAAAAACGTTTCGCTGCCGACGAAGATGTCGAAGCCGGAGGCGGCAAAGTTATCGAGCATGGCTTTTGTATTGTTCCAGTCGCCGGAGCTGTCCTTCATGCCGGCAATCACGCCGGGGTAGCGGGCCAGCAGCCGCTCGACCAGGCTGGGGCTGAAGCCGACCATGGTCACCGGCGGGATGTGGTAGAGGTAGATGCGCAGGCGCGCGTCGCCGACCCGTTCGACAATTTCGCTGAAAAAGCGGAACAGCCCTTCCTCGGCGAGGTTCTTGTAGTAGAACGGCGGCAGCATCAATACGCCGGCGCAACCGGCCCGGGTCGCGCGTTCGGTCAGCTTCACCGCTTCGGTCAGCGCGCAGCTGCCGGTGCCCGGCATCATGCGTGCCGGGTCGATCCCGGCGTCGAGCAAAAACTCGAGCAGCGCCAGGCGCTCGTCGAGTGACAGCGAGTTGGCTTCGCTGTTGGTGCCGAACACGGCGAGCCCGCTGCCCTGCGCCAGAAGCCAGCGGCAGTGGGCGAGGAAGCGTTGCGGATCGGGGTCCAGGTTTTTGCTAAACGGGGTCACGACCGGGGCCAGCACACCGCGGATGCGTTGTTGCTCTGTCATGGAGTCCTCCCTGGGGAACAGATAGTGCGGCGACAATCGGCCTGCAGTCGAATTTATAGCATGTTTTGCTTAAGGGCACGCAAAAGGGACTCTCGATTTTGCATGCCCCGGGATCTTTCTTTTGTTTGAATTTTTGTCTGTCCGCACCGCGCTCTTAAAGGCGAGAAATGATCTCAACACCGGTAATCGGCTTGTACTCAATCGAAACGATCTCCAGGTCTCTGCTGCCGGAGGGGGTTTTGACCGTTGTCACATCGCCGACCTCTTTGCGCATCAAAGCCTTGCCGATCGGCGACTGCCAACTCACCAATCCTTTCGCGCCGTTGTACTCATCGATGCCGACAATACAGTAGGTGATGTTTTTACCGTCTTCGTCCTCGACGGTGACGGTGGCGCCGAACAGCACCCGGTCGGCCGCGGTTTTGCCTTGCGCGACCGGGTCAACGATTTCCGCGTTCTCGATCCGCTTGGTGAGAAAATGAATCCTCGCATCAATCTTTCTCAAGTGCCGCTTGCCGTAGATGTATTCGGCATTTTCCGAGCGATCGCCCTCGGCTGCAGCATCGGCGACCCGCCGTACTGTGTCGGGGCGCTTGACATACAGCAGGTCCTTGAGCTCGGCGCGCATCTGGGCCGCGCATGCCGGAGTCATATAGATCGGGGTCTCGGTCACCATGTTCTTATTTGTGCTTATTTTTGCGCTTCTGTAAAGGGGGTTTGGAACAAAACTAACAAGAACCGGTCGCTATCGAGGGCCTCTGGTGCCAAGCAAGATCTGTTCAGCGTCCGCTTCACTGACATCACTCCAGTGCCGGTAGGCTGATGCGACGGCAAAGGATCGACCTTTCCTGATGTTCGCGCAACAGACGACATCAACAGCTTCAGCCATTCTACGCACAGATTCATCATGGCCTGTGGGAACAGCAACAATCAGCTTTTTTGCCCCCGCCCGCCGCAAGGCGTTCACAGCTGTGCGCATGGTGAATCCACTGGCGAGGCCGTCGTCGACCAGAATGATTTCGTGCGCGAACAGGTCCGGCATTGGCCGCCCTTTGCGGAATGCCGCAACCCGCCTGTCGACCTTGGTCCGGGTCTTGTCCAGGCCACGGGCAACGGCACTCTCATCCAGGCCAATCGCCTTTATCATCGCTTCGTTGAGCAGGTGACTGCCATCAAAAGCGACCGCCCCGTAACCGGCTTCGGTGTTCCAGGGCAAAGTGATTTTACTGACCACAGCGACGTCCAGTGGGCAGTTCAGGGCTTCGGCAAGCGGAACGGCGACCGGCACCCCTCCGGCCGGTATGGCAAACACCAGGGGATGCTGCAGATCAAGCTGTTCAACCAGCCCGGACAACACCTCTCCGGCCTCGTTTCGATCAGCAAACAGGCCGGTCCGGTCACGGAGTTGTTCGATCTCGAGTATTTGTCCAGATTGCATAGTGGCTTCGCCTCGCAATGTAGAGTGGCCGGATATCCTGACGATCAACAAGCGCCATGTCACTTGAAGCATAGGACAAAACCCGTAACACGCAATTGACCGGATTATTCAAGGGTTTTTGTGTTAACTCAGAAAAGATGACAACTAGACAGGACCACTTAAAAGGAACCTTCTATTTTTCGTGCCCCTGACCCTTTAACGCGTTCTGAACTGAACGCTCTCATGCTCCTTACGGGCAATGTCCTCTTTCACCTTGGCAACGCTTCGATGGTAGATGATTTCACGGCCCATGACGCTGCCGGCATAGGCCAGGCTGTTGCGTGTCGGTGTCAGTTTGCATTTGACATTGTGAACACCTTCGCCGAGGACAATCCAGATTGCATCGACGGTTTTGTCCGAGACCACAACCTCCAGGATCTGATTGCCCTCTACCTGCACCTTGATTTTTGCATCGGTCATATTGGCTAAAATCTCCTGAACTATGGGGAGTCCGATTTGTGTACTTCCTGGGGAGGCATAAGCCGTATTGCAATGTTCCAGATTTCAATCAATTCCCATCCAACATCCGCCCAATCCCCCCAAGCACCGACCCTTCGCCTTTATCCGAGCCCCCCGCCTTCGGCGCATGGGCGAGAATCCGATCGGCCAGGCGGCTGAACGGCAGGCTCTGCATCCAGACCCGTCCGTGGCCGCCCAAGGTCGCAAGAAACAACCCTTCGCCGCCGAAGAACATGCTCT
>JBFLJZ010000246.1:0-4422 GCA_040882925.1 Desulfuromonadales bacterium | reverse complement strand
GGCAACCTCCGGTGGCAGCGATGCCAAGTTCGGCCTGAAAATTTCCGAGCTGCTGGCCGCCGTCGATCTGCTCAGGGAGAACAAACTGCTTGGCCAGGTCAAACTCCTCCACTTCCACATTGGCAGCCAGATTACCAAGATCGACAAGATCAAGAACGCCCTGGTCGAGGGGGCGCGCATCTACGCCGAAATGAAGAAGATGGGCGTCGGCCTCGAGTATCTTGATGTCGGCGGAGGATTGGGCGTTGATTACGACGGTTCCAAGTCGAGCTACTTCTCGAGCGTCAACTATTCGATCGAAGAATATGCCAACGACGTGATCTACCAGGTGAAGAATATCTGTGATGCCACGGGAGTGGTCTGCCCGAACATAATTTCCGAATCGGGTCGCGCCATCGTTGCCCACTACTCGGTGCTGGTCACCAACATTCTCAACACCAACACCCAGAACGCCCTGCCTGATTACGATGACGTGCTCGAGGACGCCGCAAAGCTCTCGCCGACCGTAAAAAAACTCAACGATATCTACCAGAGCCTGGACCGGCATTCACTGCGCGAGGATTACCACGATACCCTGCAGCTGATCCAGGAGGCGGTTAGCCTGTTCAACCTCGGTTACCTGAACCTGCACGAGCGTGCCCTGGCCGAATGGTTGTGCAACAAGATCTTTCTCGAAATCAACGAGATCGTCGGGCGTTTAAAGGATGTCCCGGATGATCTGCAGAATTTCCAGTTGAGCCTGCGCCAGACCTACTTTGCCAACTTCTCACTCTTCCAGTCGGTCCCCGATTCATGGGCGATCGACCAGCTGTTCCCGATCCTGCCGCTACAGAGGCTCAGCCAGAAGCCGGACGTCATGGCGACCGTTGCCGATATCACCTGCGATTCCGACGGTGAGGTAAACAGCTTTGTCGGCGAAAATGGTCGCAGCAAATACCTGCCGCTGCACAAGGTCCAGAGCGACGAAGAATACTATATCGGTTTCTTCATGATTGGCGCCTACCAGGAGATCCTTGGCGACATGCACAACCTGTTCGGCGATACCAACGCCGTGCACATCACCTTCAACAAGAAGACCAAATACATGATCGATACGGTCATCCAGGGCGATGCGACCTGGGAGAGCCTCAAGTACGTGCAGTACCAGGGGCCGGAGATCCTCAAGCACGTGCGCGACAACCTGGAGAAGCGGGTTGCCTCGCGCAAGGTCTCCTTCGAGGAAACCAGCCATTTTATTGAGTTGCTCGACAAAATGTTGCTGTCTTATACCTATCTGGGTGAGTAACCAGCAGCTGGAGGCTGGGGGCTAAAAGCGGGGGCTGGTTTCTGGGGGCTAGGGAATGGTTCTTCGTTTAATTACAAATAAAAAGGCTCTTCATTTTGAATAAGCCGTTCACCTAAAGTGTGCAAAAGCACCAAAAAAACGAGTCCTGTCGTTACGCTGACGCAGGACTCGTTTTATTGTACTTAGCGGGTTCAGGGAGGTTAGGCTTGAAGCTCACACCTGAAACGGATGTTTCTTTAAGTCTCTGTAAAAGTTTTCATGTGAACCGACCATAAGAAGGGTCAGTGTAGCCTCGTCAAATTGATACGCAACAAGATAAAGACTTTTGGTGATTTTACATTTATAAACATAAACTCCCTGTAGGTCTCCTTTCTTCTGCTCACCAATCTCTGGGTCTCTGCGAATTTTCATGATTACATCATCAAGCTCCTTAACCTGATTTTTATGCAATCTTTTTTTGTTTTTAGCAAAAATGGTTGTCTGGAGAACTGTCCGCATCACTCTCCCTCGCCAAAAACATATTCTTCTACGAATCCGCTATCCGCTTCTGCTTTAGCTAGAAGAATTTCGCGAATCATAGAAAACGGTAGATCGGGGTTTGCTTCAGCAGCACGCCCAATTATAGCCCAGTGCTCCACTTGACCGGCCAAAGAGCGCCGCTCTGCTTTAGCGACGGACCTGGCCGATTCTACTAGGTCGTCTTGTATTCTCACAGATTGAGCCATGATTCACCTCCGGCATTAATTTTAGATTTTGGCGAGTCTTGCAATCAATAATCGCACAAAGCGACAATTTGTTGCAACTTAAATTTATAGCTATGTGAACAATTTTGTTTCATGGCAAGTATTTCAGAGTATCAGAGCATCACCGGTTTCTACATGAAGGCAGCAAAAAGCCCTCAATCTGCATATGACCGAGAGCTTAACGTCCTTTTGCACACTTATAGGTGAACGACTTGCATTTGAAGTACCTTTTTTCTATCAACCAACCTCCAATTACTAGCCCCCAACCCCCGCTTTACCCCTTTGATTCATCACTTTGTAAGCGCAGAACTCGCCGCACATGGTGCAGGCTCCATGCTCTTCATCAACGCCTGATTCGGCACGAATGCGGCGGGCCTTGACGGGATCCAGGGCAAGGGCGAACTGGCCTTCCCAGTCCAGCTCCTTGCGGCACTTCGCCATGGCGATATCCTTCTCCATCGCACCGGGGACCTGCTTGACGATGTCTCCGGCATGAGCGGCAATGCGGCTGGCGATAACGCCTTCGTGGACATCCTCAACGGTTGGCAGCGCGAGGTGCTCGCTGGCGGTGACGTAGCAGAGGAAGTCGGCACCGGCCGCAGCAGCGAGCGTGCCGCCGATGGCGCAGGTGATGTGATCGTAGCCGGGGGCGATGTCAGTCACCAGCGGGCCGAGCACATAGAAGGGGGCGCCGTGGCAAAGGCGCTTCTGTAGCTGGATGTTCGCTTCGATCTGGTTTAACGGCACATGTCCGGGGCCTTCGATCATCACCTGTACGCCGGCTTCCCAGGCGCGCTGGGTCAGCTCGCCGAGCAGGATCAGCTCGTGGATCTGCGCACGGTCGGTGGCATCGGCAAGGCAACCGGGGCGGAAACCGTCGCCCAGAGAAAGGGTGGCGTCGTATGGCTTGACGATGCCAAGAAGCCGGTCGAAATACTCGTACAGAGGATTCTCGGCGTTGTTGTGGGTCATCCACTCGACGGTAAAGGAGCCGCCGCGTGAGACCACCTCCATGATGCGCCCCTCGTTGTCCATCCGCTCGACAGTGGCCCGGGTTACGCCGCAATGCACGGTTATGAAATCGACACCGTCCTCGAGATGTTTGGAGATACCGTCGAAGATCTCGTCGACGGTCATGTCGACCATCGCCTTGCCCTTGTGGGTCACGGTATCGACTGCGGCCTGGTAAAGCGGTACCGAGCCGATACAGGCGGTGGTCTCGTTGATGATTGCGCTGCGAATGTCATCGATCGGTCCGCCGGTCGAGAGGTCCATGATGGCATCAGCCCCGGCGGCCACCGCGACACGCGCCTTTTCCAGCTCCTTGTCGATGCTGGTATCGTCCTTGCTGGTACCGATATTGGCGTTGACTTTGGTGCGCAGCCCCTTGCCGACCGCCAGCGGGACGCCGTTGCTATGCCGGTTGTTGTGGCAGATGATTGCCGTGCCTTCGGCGATGCGCTGGCGCAGGATCTCAGGGTCAATATTCTCGGTCGTCGCGACCTGCTGCATCTTGTCGGTGACGATGCCCTGGCGGGCGAATTCGAGTTGGGTCAGTGTCGCTTGTTTCTTCATAAAACCTCTTGTTTGGGTGAAAGGTGAAAAGTCAAAGGTGAAAAGTTAAATCCGTTCCTTATTCATAATGCTTTTCCCTTTTGCCATTTCACTTTTTACAGCCTTTGCGCCGGCAAAATGATTGATCGGTCCGTGTCCGCTGCCGACCCGGTAGGCGTTAAGGATCGCTTGGTTGATAAACCGTTTAGCGAATTCAACAGCCCTGGTCAGCGGCAGGCCCTGTGCCAGCAGCGTGGCAATCGCCGCAGAATAGGAACAGCCCGTGCCATGGGTGCTGACCGTATTGATCCGTTTTGCGGTGAACTGCTGGACCGAGTCACCTGCCAGCAGCACATCGATGGCATCCTCGTCGCGGTGCCCGCCCTTGAGCAGGACGTGTCGTGGCCCCATTGTCCGGAGGCTTTTTGCCGCCACTTCCATGTCCTCCAGGGTACGAATCTTCATGCACGCCAAGGCTTCGGCTTCGGGGATGTTCGGCGTCAGCAGGTAAGTCTCCGGCAGTAATTCATCGCGCAGTGCCTCTATTGCCTCCTGCTTGAGAAGGGCCGCGCCACCCTTGGCGATCATAACCGGGTCAACCACGCCGAGCAAACTGTGTTTGCGCATTAAAGCGGCGATTTCAGTAACGATGTCGGCGCTGTAAAGCATGCCGGTCTTGATCGTATCGATGCCGATGTCGTCGAGAACTGCCTGCGCCTGTTTGACCACGAAGGCTGCGGAAGCCGGCGAAAGCCCGTGGACGCCAAGAGTGTTTTGCGCGGTCAGGACCGTGATAGCGCTGGTCCCGAACGAGCCGAGCAGGGCGATGGTTTTCAGGTC
>JBFLJZ010000245.1:0-2724 GCA_040882925.1 Desulfuromonadales bacterium | reverse complement strand
TCAACACCGACCGCCTCAAGGAAGAGCAGGAGCGCGGCATCTCGATCGACCTGGGCTTTGCGCCTTTTCGCCAGGCTGACGGCAGCATGGTCGGTGTGGTTGACGTGCCGGGCCACGAAAAGTTCATCCACAACATGCTCGCCGGGATCGGCGGCATCGACCTGGTCCTGCTGGTCGTCGATGTCAACGAGGGAGTCATGCCGCAGACCCGTGAACACCTGCAGATCCTGCAACTGCTGCAGATCCCGCGCGGCATCCTGGTCCTGACCAAGTGCGACCTGGCCGAAGAAGACTGGATCGATATCGTCGAAGAGGAGGTCCGCGAGACCCTGGCCGGGACCTTCCTGGCCGACGCGCCCTGCTGCCGGGTTTCGGCGATCAAGGGCGACGGCATCGACAGCCTGCGGCAGACGATCCGGGAGATCCTCAACGAGTTGCCGCCACGCGATGAAGACGGTCCGACCCGCCTGCCGATCGACCGGCACTTCACGATCAGCGGCTTCGGCACGGTGGTCACCGGCACCCTGCTTTCAGGCCGGATCAAGGTCGGTGATACCGTTGAAATCATGCCACCCGGAGAGACCGTGCGGGTCCGCGAAGTCCAGGTCCACGGTGAAAAAGCCGAGGTCGCCAGGGCCGGACAACGGGTCGCCCTCAACCTGGCCGGCCTGGAACGAAGCGACCTGGTCCGCGGCGCGGTCGTCGCCACACCGGGTTTCTTTACCATGACGGAACGCTTTGACGCGCGGATCAACCTGCTCGATGCAGCACCGCGCCCGCTCAAGTTCCGCGACCCGGTGCACCTGCACATGGGAACCGCCAAGGTGACCGCCAGGATCGCCCTGCTCGATCGTGACGACATGCAGCCGGGTGAAAGCGTGCTGGCGCAGGTTCACCTCGACAGTCCGCTGGTCGCGCACCGCCAGGACCGTTTCATCATCCGCTCCTATTCGCCGATGACCACGATCGGCGGCGGTCAGATCATCGACCCGGCACCGAGAAAACACAAGCGTTTCCGCGACGAAGTGATGCAGACGCTGCAAGAGCTCGAGTCGGGGGAAGGCTCGTTTATTGTGCAGAAGCTTGCCGAACTCGGCTGCGTCAAGCTCAAGGAGCTGGAACAGGCCTCGGGTCTCGGCCGTGAACGCATCTCCACACAGCTCGACAGCCTCTGCGCGGCCGGCCAGGTGCGCCGGATCGGTGATCAATGGGTCACGTCGGAGACCGCGCGGGCCTGGCAGCGGGTGATGACTGATGCGGTAGACAATCACCACCGCGACCACGCCCTGCAGCCTGGCATACCGCACGCAACCCTGAAAGCGGCGCTGCCGGCCAAGGTCGCACCGAAGGCCTTCGAAGAGCTGCTGGCGGAACTGGTCGACGATGGCCGACTGGTCCAGCTTGGGGAGTGGGTCGCACGTGTCGATTTTTCTCCGCAACCGACGGAATTGCAGGAGCAGCTTTTGAAAAAACTGGCAAAAGTCTATCGCGATGCGGGCGTCGAAGCAAAAGGTCGGGTCGACATGCTGGCCCTAGCCGGGACACCCGCCAGCCAGACCGACTCGCTGCTCACGTTCCTGTTTGCCAACGGCACGCTGGTGCGCCTGAACGATGATTCCTTTATGCACAAGGAGGCTTACGACAAGGCGTTGCAGGCACTCAGGGAACACTTTGCCGCCAAGGAGACCCTGACCCTGGCCGAATTCCGCGACCGGATCGGCAGCGCCCGCAAGCAAACCCAGGCGATTCTCGAACTTTTCGACAGCCTGAAGTACACGATGCGCAAAGGCGACGAGCGGGTTGCTTGGCAACTACCAAAATAGAACCGCGAAGTGAGAGACGCGAGGTGCGAATAATCTCTTTCGCACCTCGCACTTCACGCCTCGCACTTCATGGAGCGAATGACATGAGCGTAAAGCTATCCCACCTGTCCAAGACCAGCGGTTGAGCCGCCAAGATGGCCCCTGAGCCATTGGCGCAGGTGCTGCGCCAGCTGCCGACTATCAAGGACGCTAATCTTTTGACCGCGTCGATTCATTTCGCTGATGCCGGAGTCTATCGGATTGCCGACGATTGCGCCCTGGTGCAGTCGGTGGACTTCTTTACCCCGATCGTCGATGATCCACGCACCTTCGGCCGGATTGCCGCGGCCAATGCGCTCTCCGACATCTACGCCATGGGCGGCAGGCCGTTGACCGTCATGAATCTGGTCGGCTTCCCCGCCTGTCTGGAGCACGGTGTGCTGGTCGAGATCCTCAAGGGCGGTGCAGAGAAGGTCCATGAAGCCGGTGCGGTGATCGTCGGCGGGCACACCGTCGAAGACGATGAACCGAAATACGGCTTGGCCGTGACCGGTCTGGTCGACCCGTCCAGGCTGGTCACCACCGTCGGCGCACAGCCGGGTGACGTACTGGTCCTGACCAAGCCGCTTGGCACGGGCATCCTGGCAACCGCCCTGAAAGGCGAAATGATCAGGGAAGAGCAGATGGCGGACGCCATCCACAACATGGCCATGCTGAACAAAAACGCGTCGGAGGTCATGCTGCAGGTTGGGATCAATGCCTGCACCGACATCACCGGCTTCGGCCTGCTCGGGCATGCCCTGGAGCTGGCCGAGGCCAGCAAGGTCGGCATCGAGATCGACGCTTCGGCCCTGCACATCTACCCGCAGGTTTTGGAGCTGGCTGCGATCGGCCTGGTCCCTGCAGGAAGTTACCACAACCG
>JBFLJZ010000244.1:0-4514 GCA_040882925.1 Desulfuromonadales bacterium | reverse complement strand
GTCAAGCCGGGTGATACCGTCGCGGTCATGGATTGGGACAGTCATCGCTACCTCGAGTGCTTCTTCGCCGTGCCGATGATCGGTGCCGTACTGCACACGATCAATGTGCGTCTTTCGCCGGACCAGATTCTCTACACGATTGATCACGCCGAGGATGATGTTATCCTGGTGCACCAGGATTTCCTGCCGATCCTCGAGGCGATAAAGGGGCGCATCGATACGGTCGAACACTTTGTCCTGCTGACTGACGGCGGTGATCCTGCAGATACGGCGCTGGCCTTGACCGGCGAATACGAGGCCATGCTGGCCGGGTCACACAAGGAATTTGACTTTCCCGACCTCGACGAACACACTCGGGCTACGACATTTTACACCACGGGTACGACCGGAATGCCGAAAGGCGTCTATTTCAGCCACCGCCAGCTGGTTCTGCACACCCTTGGCGCTCTGGCCGCAGTCGGCACCCCTGCGACCCAAGGCCGTGTGCATCAGCAGGATGTTTACATGCCGATCACGCCGATGTTCCACGTGCACGCATGGGGTATGCCTTACGTTGCGACGGCCCTCGGTATCAAGCAGGTTTACCCCGGACGCTATGCCCCGGAGCTGTTGCTCAGGCTGATCGAAAAAGAGTATGTCACCTTCTCGCATTGCGTGCCAACCATCCTGCATATGCTGCTAAGCAACCCGGATATCGGCAAGATCGACCTGAGCAACTGGAAAGTGATCGTCGGCGGGGCTGCCATGCCGCAGTCGCTTTGCCTGGCAGCGCTCAAGCTCGGGATCGATATTTTCACCGGCTACGGCATGTCGGAAACCTGCCCGGTCGTCGCTCTGGCACACGTGCCGGAGGACTACCTCGACCTGCCGCTCGAGGACCAGGTCGAGGTTCGCTGCAAAACCGGTCGACCGATGCCCCTGGTCGGCATGAAGCTGGTCGATGACCAGATGCATGAGGTCCCGATCGACGGCGAGAGCACCGGCGAGATCGTTTTGCGCGCGCCGTGGTTGACACAGGGCTACCTGAAGGACCATCATAATTCAGAGAACCTCTGGCGCGGCGGTTTTTTGCACACCGGAGATGTCGCCAACTGTGATGATTCCGGTTATTTCAAGATTACCGACCGGGCCAAGGATGTCATCAAGATCGCCGGCGAGTGGGTGTCTTCGCTCGAAGTCGAGGACATTCTCGTCCAGCATGAGACAGTCATTGAAGCGGCCGTGATCGGCATGCCTGATGAAAAGTGGGGAGAGCGGCCCCTGGCGCTGGTGGTCCCCGGTGAATCGGCGCCGACAGAAAAGGAACTGGTCGCCTTCGTCAAGGGGTTCGTTGATTCTGGCCGACTGACTCGTCATGCGCTGATGTTGAAGATCCTCGTCGTCGAAGAAATTGCCAAAACCAGCATCGGCAAGATCGACAAGAAACTGTTGCGCCAGCAACACCTTTAGCCTGCATCGCCCTGCGCCGCCGAGTAATAACGGGCCGTCAGGCCGTGCGCTGATGAAAACCCTCAACTTAACAAGCGGAGGACACGTGTCAATTGCTCAAACCATCACATCTCTTGAAGCGGTCCTGGATCTGGCTGTCTGGCTGGAGAAACATGGCCGGTCTTTTTATGAAAAGGCCGAGCGGGAGACAGCCGACGCCACTGTCAAGGAACTGTTCAGAACCTTGGCCGCAGAAGAAAGCAAACACTGCGCCATGTACACGGACCTCTATGAGATTTACACCGGCAAGTCGGCGGAAGGTGACGAATTGCTCGGTGAATATGGAAAATTCATCCAGCTGCTGATCGCCGAAATCGTCGGTGAGTTGGAGTTCGAAGGGGTCGTGTCTCAGGAGGAACTGATCACCAGGGCTCTGCAGTTCGAAAAAAATACCCTGCTTTTTTTCAGTGAGGTCAAACCACTGTTTCGGGGCAAGGCTGGTACAATTATCGAAGTCGTCTGTCGCGAGGAGAAGCGGCATATCCAGCAGTTGATGGAGCGGCGACAGCTTTTGCGTCAGCAGGGACACAACACCTGATGAAGCCAGTCTTTTCTCGGGTTTCCGTAGCCTTTTTAAGAAAGGAAACAGTCATGCACAAAAGATATTTTCCCGCACATCTGGTCATGGTTCTGATAGGCCTCTTCGTCTCCGGTTCCATGGCAATTGCTGACGGAGTGCCGGAGATGACTGTAGATGATCTGAAATCACGGCTCGATCAAGGAGATGTCGCGGTTTTGGATGTCAGATCCGATCGGGATTGGAACACCGCGGACACCAGTATCCCCGGCTCTGCACGAGTCAACCCGGATGAAATCGGCCAGTGGGCGAAGAACCTTCCCGAGGGGAAGGCTATCGTCCTGTATTGCGCCTGACCGAACGAATACACCAGCGCCAGTTTGGCGCGGTCGTTAATGCAGGCGGGATACACGAACGTTTATGTCCTCAAGGGTGGCTGGCACGCATGGCAGGCGGGTGGGTATCCGACGGAGCCGAAATAGTTGCCGCCGGGTCGGCACAGATGAAGCGGGGGTCCCGCACGGGATCCCCTTTTAGATGGTTGACGGGCTGCGCACTGGTTGCAGGTTTTATCTTTAGCCTAGCAGGTGACTTACTATGAAAATTGGGCAACAGATGGTTAATCTGTTGCCCTCGTTCATTTTTTTATTGAAGAGAACCGGCGTCTGGCGGAGCTGTTTCAACGTCCGGTAGAGGGATACCGTGTCGCATCCCTCCTTAGTTTGCCTGTCTAGCCTGCAGAATAAATATTACTATTTAAGTGTGGTATATTCTGTGTTAAAAGAAATAGAATAATTCCTGATGTTTACTAAAGGTTTGACATCCGGAGGACATGGCTCATACTTGCATTCTGCTCGATGGATTCTGCGATGACAGGAGAGCCTGTCGACGATAACGCAAAACGACCAGGACCAGGACGACTTTATGAGTGGAAAAACCCTGTATGACAAACTTTGGGACCGGCACGTCGTGCGCTGTGCCGAGGATGGCACCTGTTTGCTTTACATAGACCGGCAGCTGGTTCACGAGGTCACATCACCCCAGGCCTTCGAAGGTTTGCGGCTTGCCGGACGCCAGCCCTGGAGGGCTGGTGCCAACCTGGCGGTGCCCGACCACAACGTGCCGACGACCGACCGCAGCGAAGGGATCAGCGACCCTCTGTCGAAGCTGCAGGTGGACACTCTCGATGCGAACTGTGAAGATTTCGGTATCACCGAGTTTGCGATGCACGACATCCGCCAGGGGATCGTGCATATTATCGGCCCCGAGCAGGGCATCACCCTGCCCGGCATGACGATTGTCTGCGGCGACTCGCATACCTCGACCCACGGTGCTTTGGGCTCCCTGGCGTTCGGTATCGGGACCTCAGAGGTCGAACATGCCCTGGCCACCCAGTGCCTCAACCAGAAAAAGGCCAAGAACATGCTGGTCAGTGTCGATGGGCAGACCGGTCCCGGTGTTACGGCCAAGGATATCATGCTGGCGATTATCGACGAGATTGGTACCGCAGGCGGCACCGGTTACGTGATCGAATACGGCGGTGATGCAATCCGCGACCTGACCATGGAGGGGCGTATGACGGTCTGCAACATGTCGATCGAGGCTGGTGCCCGCGCCGGCCTGGTTGCGGTCGATGAGAAGACCATCGAATATGTCAAGGATCGTCCCTTTGCACCGAAAGGTGATCTCTGGGAGCATGCCGTGGCCGTCTGGCAAACTTTGCATAGCGACCCGGATGCGTGTTACGACCGCGAGGTGCATCTCGACGCGGGCAAAATCGAGCCCCAGGTCACCTGGGGGACCTCGCCGGAGATGGTGGTGGCGATCGGTGGACGCGTACCGGACCCGGCCGCTGAACCGGATCCGGTCAAACGCAAGGGAATGCAGGACGCGTTGAACTACATGGGGCTCGAGGCGGGCACCCCGATGACCGAAATTTACCCGGATACGGTGTTTATCGGTTCATGCACCAATGCCCGCATTGGTGATTTGCGCGCCGCCGCGGCAGTCGTCAAGGGGCACCGGATCGCTGAAAACATCAAGCGCGCTTTGGTCGTGCCCGGTTCCGGTTTGGTCAGGAAACAGGCCGAGGCAGAGGGCCTCGACGAGATTTTCAGACAGGCCGGGTTCGAATGGCGGCAACCCGGCTGCTCCATGTGCCTCGGCATGAACGATGATCGCCTGACGCCGAAAGAGCGCTGCGCGTCAACGTCGAACCGGAATTTCGAGGGCCGACAGGGCCCGGGCGGCCGTACTCACCTGGTCAGCCCGGCCATGGCCGCAGCTGCCGCGATAACCGGTCATTTTGTCGATGTCCGCACCCTGGAGGATTGAGAGATGGAAGCCTTTACCAAGCTGAACGGCCTGGTCGCGCCGCTTGATCGATCCAACGTCGATACGGACGCGATTATCCCCAAGCAGTTTCTCAAGTCGATCAAGCGCAGCGGTTTCGGGCCAAACCTGTTCGACGAGTGGCGCTACCTCGATTACGGCGAGCCGGGCAAGGATT
>JBFLJZ010000243.1:0-8557 GCA_040882925.1 Desulfuromonadales bacterium | reverse complement strand
GACACCCTGACGGTCTGCAAGGCCAAAGCGCCGGGGGTCAGTCGCATGACGATCACCTTGCGTGAAGATGATGAGGCCAAGGTGATCCAGATCATCCGCCAGCTGGAAAAATTCACCGAAGTGATCCGGGCCAAGGAACTCAACCGCGAAGAGAGTTACTGGCGCGAGGTGGCAATTGTCAAATTCGAGTTGGAGGAGAAGGCGTTTGCCAGGCTGCAGAAGAAGTACCAGATGGAAATTCTCGACAGTCAGCCCCACGATATCCACATTGTCCAGGTTGCCGGCCCCACCGAACGCATCGACAGTTTCCTCGACGATGTCGGTACGGATCATTTTATCGAGATTGCGCGGACCGGCGTCACGGCGATGGACAAATAAATGGCGTCGCAAAAGTGTTGGCCACGAAGACACAAAGACACAAAGTGAGTACAAATGTCTGAAAAATACACCCAAACAGAACATGCCGGAAGGCCTTTCCTCCTTGGTGCCTTCGTGTCTCTGTGGCGGTCTTTTGAATTTAAGGTGTTGTCATGAAACGTCGCAGCGAGGAAATTACCGGACACAAGGGCTCGAAGAATTGGGTTGAGCGGACTGCTGCGCGAACCATGCTGCGAGCGGTCCGATTCAGCGACGAGGATTTCGACAAGCCGATTATCGCCCTGGCGATCCCCTACACCAACGGTACCCCGTGCAACGATCATGTCCGTGACCTGGGTGACCTGGTGCAGCGGGAGATCGAACGGGCTGGCGGCAAGGCGATCGTCTTCGGCACGCCGGTCGTTTCTGACGGCATCTCCATGGGCACCGAGGCGATGAAGTACTCCCTGGTCAGCCGCGACGTGATCGCCGACAGTATCGAACTGATGACCGAAGGCTACTGCGTTGACGCGGTGATCACCCTGTCCGGGTGCGACAAGACGATTCCCGCGGCGTTGATGCCGATCGCCCGTAACAACCTGATCGGGCTGACCCTTTACGGTGGCAGTATCCTGCCCGGTGATTACCATGGCAAAGCGCTCAACATCGTCAGCGCCTTCGAGGCGATCGGCGCCCACTGCGCGGGCAAGATCGACGCCGAGGAACTGCACGCCATCGAGTGCCGTGCCTGTCCCGGTGCCGGCTCCTGCGCCGGCATGTACACCGCCAACACCATGGCTTCGGCGATCGAGGCGCTCGGCATGAGTTTGCCCGGTGCGTCCTCGAACCTTGCCGTGGATGAGCAAAACGTGATTTCGCAGGACAAGCAGGATGACTGCGTGCGGTCGGCCAAAGCGGTGGTGGAACTTTTGCGGTCCGGCCTGACCAGTCGTGACATCATGACCCGTCAGGCCTTCGAGAACGCCCTGACCGTGGCCTGGGCATTGGGTGGGTCGACCAACGCCGTGTTGCACCTCCTGGCGCTGGCCCACGAGGCCGATGTCGATCTGACCCTGGAAGACATCGACCGGATCACCTCGCGGGTGCCGCTGCTCGGCAACTTCAAGCCGTTCGGCCAATACGTGATGAACGACCTGCATGAAATAGGCGGCTTGCCGATGGTGATGAAGACCTTGCTGGATAGCGGCTATCTGCACGGTGACTGCATTACGGTGACCGGCCGGACTCTTGCGGAGAACCTTGCTGATGCACCTTCCTGGCCGGACAACCAGGAGGTTTTCCACCACCCTGACCAGCCCTTCGCCCCGGCCGGACAGCACATCAGGGTTTTGCACGGCAATCTCGCTGAAGAAGGCTGCGTGATCAAGATCAGTGGCAAGGAAATGACCCGTTTTACCGGCCCGGCGCGGGTGTTCAACCGTGAAGAAGAGGCTCTCGAGGCGATCCTTGGCGGCAAGATCCGCGCAGGTGATGTCATCGTCATTCGTTACGAAGGTCCAAAGGGCGGCCCGGGTATGCGGGAAATGCTTTCGCCCTCTGCGGCCCTGATGGGGGCCGGCCTCGGCAAGGATGTCGCGCTGGTGACCGACGGCCGTTTTTCCGGCGGGACCCACGGCATCATGGTCGGTCATGTTGCCCCGGAAGCCCAGGTCGGCGGCATGCTCGCCCTGGTCGAGGAGGGTGACGAGATTGAGGTTGATCTTGCGGCGGACGTGTTGAACCTCAAGGTTGACGAGCAGGAGATCGCGACGCGTCGATCGCGTTGGCAGGCTCCGGCGTTGCGCTACCCGCGCGGGGTGCTGGCGAAATATGCCAAGCTGGTTTCTTCGGCCTCGAAGGGGGCGGTGACCAGTTAGTTGTAAGGGCAACTAAATTGATGTTATCGAGGCACTTCTTTGAAGTGCCCCTTATCTTTTGGTAATCAAATTCAAACCCGGGGGTCGCGCCCCCCGACGGCGCCATACTCTTTTACTGGCCTAAAAGAGTATGCAGAAAGGACCTGCGCTGCGCTGGGCATGTCTAGCTCGCGAGGGCGGCAACTTCAATCCGGATTTTCTGGTCGATCAAAAGTCTACACTTCCCCCGCAGAATCCGAGGCTCTTTTGAGCCTCTCCATTTATGGAGGATTGCAACGATTGTGATGTTTCGTGGCTTTTCCCTCCTAAGTCACACAGAAAGGCCAGGCCCTTCGAGACAGGGCCGGATCCCCATTACAGCAGGTTCTTGAAGTCACAGAAATCCGGCAAAGGAGATGCCCTCCGCAGGGAGAAGGCATTTTGCATACGTTTGTTGCCGGACAAAAGTATGGCGTCTGGCGGGACACGACCCACAGGTTTTCCTTTGAATTTGTGTCAATTCCTGTTAATCGAAGAAAAAGGTCAATGTGCCGTCTGATTCTGATTCCAGTATTTGATTTTATCCATTAACTTTCTAAGCCTGTCAAACAAGTTGCAAATTTAACTATTTATCAGAAAAAAGGTCATATTTCTCTCTTTTAAATCTGGTCAACAGTAAAATATCAGGTAAATTTTTAAGAGTTGTTTTATTCAGAAAACCACTCACTTGCAAAATACTCATTCCACTTTTGCAGATAGAGGAGTTGCAGCAATGGCAACGGACATGCAAAAAACCACCGACGATCTTCTCGATATCGAAAATACCGAGTGGCGTGAATCGCTCGATTACGTCTTACAGGCCCAGGGCGAAGAAAGGGTCCGCGAACTGCTGCGCCTGCTCCAGGTCAGGGCCCAGGAGCAGGGGGTCAGTATCCCCTTTACCGCCAACACGCCTTACATCAACACGATTCCCAGAGACAAGCAGCCGGTTTATCCGGGCAACCGCGAAATTGAACGGCGCATCAAGTCGATCATCCGCTGGAACGCCATGGCCATGGTCGTGCGGGCCAACCGAGAGAAGTCCGGGATTGGGGGCCATATTTCGACTTACGCCTCGGTCGCAACACTCTGGGAGGTCGGCTACAATCACTTCTGGCGCGGTCGAACCGAGGATTTCCTCGGTGACATGGTCTATTTCCAGGGCCATGCGGCGCCGGGAGTTTATGCGCGCGCTTTCCTTGAGGGTCGCCTGACCAAGGGAGACCTGGAACGGTTCCGCAATGAGCTGGCTGCCGAAGGTGGGCTCTCTTCATATCCACATCCTTTCCTGATGCCCGAATTCTGGGAATTCCCCACGGTGTCCATGGGGTTGACAGCGCTTTCTGCGATCTATCAGGCACGCTTTAACCATTACCTGGTTGACCGCGGTCTACGCAAGTCGAGTGGACGCAAGGTCTGGGCGATGCTCGGTGACGGCGAGATGGATGAGCCGGAATCGCTCGGCGCGATCACCCTGGCTTCCAGGGAGCAACTGAACAACCTGATCTTTGTCGTCAACTGCAACCTGCAACGGCTCGACGGCCCGGTGCGCGGCAATGGCAAGATTATTCAGGAGTTGGAGGCTGCCTTCCGCGGCGCCGGCTGGAACGTCGTTAAAGTTATCTGGGGAGATGACTGGGACCATCTGCTGGATAAGGACGATACCGGTTTGCTGGTCAAGCGCATGGATGAGGTCCTCGATGGAGAGATGCAGCACTTCACCCTGAAGAAGGGGGACTATGTCCGCGAGCATTTTTTCGGTAAATATCCGCCATTGTTGAAACTAGTTGAAAATTACACCGATGAACAGCTCGGTCGTCTGACCCGCGGCGGTCATGACCCGGACAAGGTCTACGCTGCCTATAGCAATGCGATCTCCCAGACGGAGATGCCAACAGTAATCCTCGCCCATACGATCAAAGGTTACGGTCTCGGTGAAGCCGGTGAGGGGAAAAATATCACCCACTCGCAAAAAAAACTCAACGAAGACGAGCTGAAAGAATTCCGCACCCGTTTCAATATCCCGATCAGTGATCATGAGATCGCTGAAGCGCCCTTCTACCGGCCGGCGGAAGACAGCCCGGAGATGCGGTACCTTAAAGAACGGCGTGCGGCTCTCGGCGGGTCCCTGCCGCAGCGCTTCCCCGGCAAGACCCCGATCGCCTGCCAGACCGATGGCTTGATCAGCGAGTACCTGGATGGCTCCGGTGATCGTGAACTGGCGACGACCATGGCCTTTGTCCATATGTTGGCCAAGCTGCTGCGTGACCCGGAACTGGGCAGGCTGATCGTGCCGATCGTCCCTGACGAGGCCCGGACCTTCGGTATGGAAGCGCTGTTCCGCCAGGCCGGGATCTACAGCCACGTTGGCCAACTTTATGAGCCGGTCGACAAAGGCAGCCTGTTGCACTACAACGAGAAGAAAACCGGTGCGATCCTCGAAGAGGGGTTGAGCGAGGCCGGCTCCATGGCCAGCTTCATTGCTGCAGGCACGGCCCATTCCAACAACGGTGTCCAGACCATTCCCTTCTATACCTTCTATTCGATGTTCGGTTTCCAGCGCGTCGGTGACCTGATCTGGCAGGCCTGCGACAGCCGGGCCCGGGGATTCCTGATCGGCGCCACCTCCGGCCGGACAACCCTGGCCGGCGAAGGGCTGCAGCACCAGGACGGTCACAGTCATGTCCTGGCCCTGACGTCGACCAGGATCAAGGCTTATGACCCGGCGTTTGCCTATGAGATGGCTGTAATCGTTCATGACGGCTTGACGCGCATGTATTGTCACCAGGAGGACTTGATTTACTATATTACAGTGATGAATGAAACCTACTTGATGCCGCCAATGCCGAAACGCAAGGATGTCCGTGAGGGGATCGTCAGAGGAATGTACCGCTTCCGTCCGGCCAGCCTGAAAAAAAGCAAGGCGAAAGCTCATCTGCTGGGGAGTGGTGCAATCCTCAATGAGGCGCTCAAGGCTCAGGAACTGCTGGAGAAAAATTATAAGATCGCAGCCGATGTCTGGAGCGTGACCAGCTACAAGGAACTCTACACGGATGCCATTGAATGTGAACGCTGGAATCTGCTTAATTCAGGCAAGAAGGCGAAAGTCCCTTATGTGCAGCAACTTCTGGCAAAAGAACAGGGGGTTTTTGTTGCTGCATCGGATTACATGAAGGTTCTGCCGGCTTCTGTGGCACAATGGTTCCCGGGCCCTCTGCATTGCCTGGGAACCGACGGTTTCGGTCGCAGCGACGGTCGAGAAGAGTTGCGGGATTTCTTCGAGGTCGACTGCCGTTACATAGCGATTGCCGCCCTCAGACAGCTGGCAGCCTCAGGCAAGATTGAGCCCGGCACAGTGGCCCGGGCGATCAAGGAACTCGACATACAATCCGGGAAGCTGAATCCCCACAACGACTAAGGAATGACATGAAACACGAGATCAAAGTCCCCGAAGTGTCCGAGGGCGTGACCGAGGGAACCGTCGTCGACATTGCCGTTGCCGTCGGCGACAGTGTTGAAGTCGACCAGACCCTCCTGGAGTTTGAAACCGACAAGGCGGTGATTGCCATCCCATCTCCTCAGCGCGGGAAAGTGTCTGAAATCAAGGTGTCTCAAGGCGATACGGTCAAGGTTGGTGCCCTCATCATGATCCTGGATGTCGAGGGTGATACGGACAATGAGTCGGTAAAGAACGAAGCTTCCGCAGAAGCCGCTCCGCCGAAACCCGAGGAGGCCGTCGCAGAAGAAACAACTGAAAAGCCTGAGGCGGATGCCGGGGAGGAAACTGCAGAAGAGGTCGAGGAAAAGACCGAAAAGGAAGAGACCAAGAAAAAAATGGTCGCCGAGGACAAAGATAGCAAAGCCGGGAACAATGACGTTGACCTGGTCACGGTGCGACGCGGCGACCGGGTTGCGCCGGCGGCGCCTTCGGTGCGCCGTCTTGCCCGCGACCTCGGTGTTGACATCTACCAGGTTCAGGGCACCGGACCCGGCGGTCGGATCAGCGAAAAGGATGTTCGCAACTTCGTCCGGGTGACCATGCAGCAAATTACCGGTGGCGGTTCTGCGCCGGTCGTACACGGAGAATTTCCCGGTCTGCATGCCCAGCGGCCTTTGCCGGACTTCAGCAAGTGGGGCGCGATAACCCGGGAGCCCTTGTCCCGGGTCAGGGAACTGACGGCCGATACCATGAGCTACGCCTGGTCGACGATTCCGATGGTGACCCAATATGATCAAGCCCAAGTCTCTGAAATCGAGGCCTTTCGCCAGGAATACAACCGCCGGGCGATCAGTGAAAACCGCTTGACGATGACGGCGATCCTGGTCAAGGTTTGCGCCGCGGCGTTGAAGGCTTTCCCGCGCTTCAACAGCAGCCTCGACCTGGCCAGCAAGGAACTGGTTCTCAAACAGTATGTCCACGTCGGGGTCGCCGTCGATACCCCGGCCGGTCTGCTGGTTCCGGTGATCCGTGATGCCGACCGGAAAGGCATCGAGACGCTCGCCCTCGAGTTGAACGAGATCGCTGAAAAGACCCGCGAGCGAAAAATCGGCCCGGAGGTCATGGAGGGCGGAACCTTTACGATCAGCAACCTCGGTGGCGTCGGCGGGACATCATTTACCCCGATCGTCTATGCACCCCAGGTTGCCATTCTCGGCGTTTCGACGGCGACATTGCTGCCGGAGTGGGACGGCGAAAAATTTGTGCCCCGACTGATCATGCCTCTTTCGCTGACCTACGATCATCGTGTGATTGACGGTGCTGACGGCGCTCGCTTCCTGCGCTGGGTCTGTGAAGCCCTCGACAACCCCCTGCAGCTTGTCATGAAAGGATAGCCATGAGCCAAAGCAGCGAGATCCCCGGAAAAACCCAACTGGCTATCATCGGAGCCGGTCCGGGTGGCTATGCCGCCGCGTTCAGAGCCGTCGAACTGGGTTTGCAGGTCGCATTGATCGACCCCGAAGCCAATCCCGGAGGAGTGTGTCTGCATCGGGGCTGTATCCCGTCCAAGGCGCTGTTGCATGTCGCCAAATTGGTCAGCGAAGCCGAGGAGTCAGCCGCGATCGGAGTCGCTTTCAGCAAACCGCAAATCGACCTCGAACGGGTACGGCATTGGAAGGACGAAGTGGTTGACAAGCTGACCGGAGGCCTCGGCGGCAAAGTGGCAAAAATGAAAATCTCCTACGTGCGCGGCATGGCACAATTCAAGGATGCTCGAACCTTGACGGTCAAGACTGCGGACGGGACGGTTGGCGAGATGACATTTGAAAAGGCTATCCTGGCCACCGGGTCGCGGCCGATCATGCTGCCCGGCGTGGCGGCAGAAAGCCTGCGCATCGTCGATTCCACCGGTGCATTGGACATCGCCGATGTGCCGGCTTCGCTGCTGGTGGTCGGCGGCGGCTATATCGGCCTGGAACTCGGTTCTGTTTATGCCGCGTTGGGCAGCAAGGTGTCGGTCGTCGAGATGACCGAGGGATTGCTCCCCGGGTGTGATCGCGACCTGGTCTCTGTCCTGAAGCGGCGTCTGGACCGGAAATTCGAATCGATCATGCTGAACACCCGGGTTGAGGAGATCAAGGAGCAGAAAAACGGGGTTATGGTCACCTTGACCGACGACAAACAAGCAACGACGAAAAAGCGTTTCGCAAAAGTCCTGGTCGCGATCGGCCGCAAGCCGAACACGGAAAACCTTGGTCTCGACAAGACTGCGATCAAGCTCGACCAAAAGGGCTTTGTCGAAGTTGACGGCCAGATGCGCAGCGCCGAACCTCACATCTTTGCCATCGGCGATATCGCCGGCGAGCCGATGCTGGCACACAAGGCCTACGCTGAGGCCAGTGTCGCCGCCGAAGCTGCTGACGGCAGGACAGCGGTGTTCGATCCCCGCGCGATCCCCGCGGTGGTCTTTACCGATCCCGAAATCGCCTGGTGCGGGTTGACCGAGACCGAGGCACGCGAGCGCAAGATCAAGGTCAAAACCGCCAAGCTGCCCTGGCGTGGCAACGGCCGCACCCTGACCCTCGGCCGTGACGACGGCATGACCAAGTTGATCGTCGATCCGGAGACGGATCGTGTCCTCGGCGTCGCCGTTGCCGGTCCCGGCGCCGGCGAACTGATCGCAGAAAGTGTTCTGGCGATGGAGATGGCCGCGGTCAGTGAAGACCTGCGTAAAACCGTTCATCCTCATCCGACCCTTTCCGAAACCCTTTACGATGCTGCCGCAATGCTCTTCAAGAGATGATGCACAGCAGTGCTGGTCAGCACCACCGTACAGGCCGGTGAAAATTCTTATCGACGATAAAAT
>JBFLJZ010000037.1:0-5611 GCA_040882925.1 Desulfuromonadales bacterium | reverse complement strand
TCAATGTGACATATTATGACACGCAACGATTGTTGACTGCATGTAACGATCAAGGAGGAGAAAATGTACGAGATCATTATGTTGTTCGCATTTTTGTATGCCGCGACAAGCCAACTCTTTCCCTGGACAACCCGTGGTGACAATCCCGATTTGTTGAAGAAAAAACGCCTCGAAGGGAAAGCGCGTAAGCGGACCAAGGCGTCCGTCCCAAAGCAAAAAATATGTCATAATAAGCCTGTCAGACGCAGCAACCGGAAGCCTGCTATGCATGTGCGACATGACAGGCTCCGGCAGGGTTGGGAGAGAGCCAACGGAATCAAGCGAAACCGGATTGATTAACTGCTTGAAGCTGCTTACGCAGCAAAATTGCGCATCGGCTGTTGTCGGTGGATCAGAACGGTACCGTCACCGCTGTTGAAAATGACCTTGCGTCCGTTATAACAGCCCAGGTCGCTACTGACGATCCGAAGCTTGTGGTTTTCCAGGGAGTCAATGGCAAACTCAATGTTGCGCTGGCCGATCGCCAGCAAGCCATCGTTTTTTCCCACATTGATGCGCCATCGAAGAGCTTGGCAATCAGCTTGTCGACCGGGTTGGAAAGAGCCTGAACCTTTTCAATCAATGTTGCAATTGCGATATTGCCGTATTTGGGTGTTGGCAGACCTTCAGCGGCATGCACGACCGTTTCGACATCAGGACGCGTAATAGGATCAGACCTCTCTACCTCTGGCGGAGATATAAACATCTAAAGACCGGCGATATGAAAAAACCCGCCGGACAAAAGATCTGCTGGCGCGGTCATTAGAAAATAATTTCCGGGCCATGGAACGGCAGGCAACAGATCAGAGGCTTTAAATTACAACGAACGTGCCAACTATGGCCTGCAAACAGATTTATGCTGAAAAACCATCGGGAATGATGTGATAATTAGGTGTTTTCGGCAGCAGCCGTCTCAGTCAACGGCAGCCACATGGTGACAGTCGTCCCCACCCCGACTTCACTAACGTATTCGACGCCGCCACAATGACCTTCGAGAATATTCTTGATAATCGGAACCCCGAGGCCAACGCCGAAATTCTTGGTACTGAACATCGGCTCATAAATGCGCTTGATCACATCCTGGCCCATTCCCGGGCCGTTGTCCTGAACAATGATCTCACAGGTCGCGTCAACCAGGCGGGTTCTGACGAGCAACGTTTTGTTCGGTTTGTCGACTTCATCAAAGGCCTGAACGGCGTTGGTTATGACATTGACCATCGCCCTGCGCAGACGTTCGGGGTCAACCGGCACGACAGAGTTCGTCGACAGGTCCTTTTGCATCTGCACTTCTTCCGGGGTTTTCATTTCCTCAAGGAATTCAGTCACCCAGTCGTCAATCAGGATCGGTGTCTTCTCGATCCGGCGCTGGCGGGAGAAGTCGAGCAGGTCGCTTATGATGGTGTCGCACCGGTCGACATTGCGTTCGGCAAGCAGCAGCGGCTTGGCGAGGTTGGCATGTTCAGCCCCTTGTAATGACTCTTTGAGCAGGTACAGAGAGTTGGCAATCGTACCGAGGGGGTTGCGGATTTCATGGCTGACCGTCGCGGTCAACTGGCCAAGAACTGCAAATCTCTCTTTTTGCACGAGTTCAGCCTGGGCAAAATCAAGTTGTTCAGTTCGCTCTCTGACCAGGTCTTCAAGGGTCGAACGATATTTTTCCAGTTCGTCTTCGGCAGCTTTCCTCTCGGAAATATCCTGCACCATCGAGATCGCCCCAACAATTTCGCCTGAGGAACTTTTCATCGGTGTATTGTACCATTCGCAAGTAATTGTTTGGCCCAGCTTGGTGATATTTTCGTTGACACTGTGTGCCGATCTATCACCACGCATAATTTTTTGCCAAACCGGTTCGACAATTGGCCTGACATGCTCGGGAACGATTGTGCCGTAAGGCTCCATACCCAATGCCTCATCCGCCGTAAAGCCAAAAATACTTTCTGCGGTCGGGTTCCACATGTTCACTGTAAATTGCGGTGTCCAGAGGATACAACCGATCGGCATCCGGTCAATCAACAGGTTCAATCGCTCGTGTGCTTCGCGCAGTTGCTCCAACGTTGCTTTACGTGTCGAGATGTCACGTATAGAAGCCAAAACGCGGGGCTGGTTGCCGATCATCGTACTGTGCAGGTTAACCTCTGCCCAGAACAATTCACCGGACATCTTTCTCGCCACCCATTCAAAAGAATGACTGCCCTGCTCCACGGCCTCTCGCAGTTTCAACTTGGCGTCAGCAGCCGTGTACGGGCTGACGCCCTTGCAGAACTTGCCGATGTCACCAGTCAATGCATCGTCGTATGCACACTCGTACATATTCAACATCGCCTGGTTCACGTCGAGGATCTGACCATTGTCAGCATCGTGGATGAAAATCGCATCGCTGGTCCCGTTAAAAATTTCCCGATACTTCTCCTCGCTGTGTTGCAATTCACCCAATAACTCTTTTTGTCCCGTGACGTCGATCATCACGCCAAGCAGCCGCACTGGACTTTTGTTTTCGATGACAACCGTGACCAGGTTTCGAATCCAAACGATGTGACCATCTTCAGCAATCATGCGATACTCAGAGCTGTGATCGGCAAGCTTGTCCGCCATTAAACTGCTATATGACAAAACCTGTTCAACGTCACCAGGATGGATCTTGCGCCTCCAGAAATGATCGTCTTCGTACCACTCCTGAATCGTGTAGCCGAGGAGCGGCTCCGCCTGCTGACTGACGAAGAGGATCCGAAAAGAAGGGTACTCCATCTCCCAGACAATGCCATCGATCGAATTGACCAGGTCGCGGAACCTCTTTTCATTGGTGATGATCGACTTTTCGCGCACTTTGATTGCCCGGCTCATGCTGCTGATCTGGTTGGCAAGGGTATCTATTTCCGAAAACCCGGAAGGGTGAAACCGGGAATCATAATGACCGTCGGCAATCTGAGCCGTCTTTTGTCCCAAGGCGGTCAACGGCAACATCAGGCGCCGGACATTGAAGAGGGCAATGATACTGCCCAATGAGGCGGCAACAAGCGTGATGAAGATCAATATGTTGCGCATCTGGCGAATCGGAGCATTGACGTGATCCATGTTGAGTCCGACCCAGACGATCCAGTTCGGCGTCGGAATCTGTGTTGCGCTCTCCAAATAATTCTGGTTTCCGGCAACAAACTGCCGGGTGGTATCGTCTCCATCCATTGCGCTGCGAACCACTGGATGGTTTGCAAAATTAATCCGCTGCATAGACAGGGCGGTGATATTATGTGCGATCAATGTGCCGCCTTTATCGATGATGGCGACCTCAACCCCAGCGTAGTGCGCATATCTCTGCAGCAGTGTCCCCAGGCTGTTCAAGCGGATGTTCCCGAGCAGGAAACCTCGGGGCATAGGCACGCCAAGGGTTACTGAGGGTTCACCAGTGATCACAGAAACAAAGGTATCGCTCCAGACCGGGCTCTGTATCGCCTGTTTGCCTTGAAACAGCCTGTGGCCGGAAAAGTCTATCCCGGCATAATCATCCTGTCTTGCCTCCAACTCCGGGAGGACGCCAAGATGAAGGACCTGCATATCTTTATCAAGGAGATACACCGATTCAAAAAACAGGGAGTTACGAACTATCTCGGCGAGGAATTGATTCGTTTTGGCCGCCTGCAGAATTGTGTCGGAAGCGATCGTCTGCCGGACATATTCCAGGTCAGAACGAACTTCTAACAGGAAGGCGTCGACTTGTTCGGCGATACTTTTGGCCTGCGCAATATTGCGCTCGCGGACACCCTGTAACTGCTGGTCAGCAAACAGTTGCACGCAGATCAGACCGAAGAGCAGGACGGGGATTGAGCCAACCAGGCAAAAATTTACGGTCAAGGCACGTTTAAGAGAGGAGAGTAATGCCATAAAGAAGTATTGTCCCCAAAATAAAAAAAACGCCTTGAGTTTGCCTCAGCAGACGCTGCAAAACATGGATGTCAGTGTTGAACCAAAGGGGGAGAGAGATCCTCGATGTTGTCAATATATGAGAACATTTCTTTCAGGCGAAACGGCTTGCGCAAGATATCGATGGCGCCTGCCTCTCTGGCTTCTTCAAGAAGGGCCGCTTCACTGAATCCGGTCATCATGACAACCTTGGCAGCAGGACAGAAACCTCTGATTTCTGCAAGGCTCTCAACACCATTCTTGCCAGGAAGCTTGATATCCATGAAGGCGATGTCGTAGCACAGGTTGCGAAATTTCCTGACCGCCTCTTCACCGGTTCGTGCCGTATCGACGTGGCAATTGCGCACGCCTAGAGCAATCACCAGACTCTCGGCAAAGTCCGGATCGTCCTCCACGATCAGCACTTTCGTGATATCTTTGTCCATGCAAAATCCGTTGTGTAGAAGAAGTGATATTAAAGATAACACACAATTGCACATAAAGCCATCATTGCCACCAACGCGATCAAGGATCGGCGGGTCAATATCAAAGGCAGACCGAACAATTATTGTTCGGCCTGCCTTGACGATAGGAGTCGGCTGAATGTGTTATCAGAAAGCTTCAAACTCGTTGTCGATAGAATCGGCTTTGTCACCTCCGCCGTGCTGTCGCTGCTCATGACCATTGTCAATAGCGACAGCCGCGATCCTTGCTTGTGCCGTGGGATGATCTCTATGCTGTATGGGCAGTCCATTGCTCGCATCCATGGCAAAAAAATCGATCATCTTTTCGAGTCCTGCAGCCTGACTGGCCAATTTTTCAGCTGTCGAGGCGAATTCCTCGGCGGTTTCTGAAACAGGATTTCAGAACCGGTATGCTGATGATCTGCGTAGATCATAAATAACCGTTAGACTTTATCGATTTAATGTGATCGACGAATCTGCATGATAGAGACTGTTTTCTACGGCCAGCTGCAGTTCGGAGATGCGAAACGGTTTTTTCAACCAGTAGAGTACGCCGAGTTCCCGCGCCCTACTCCTCGCTTCGATATCGTCTCGACCGCTGATCATGACGACGGGTGTCTCGGTAAAAGCTTCCATCGCTCGCATGCGTTGCAACATCTCTAGGCCATCCATGTTCGGCATCAGCCAGTCAATCAAGACCAAATCGATGTTGTGCGCGACAATTTTTTCCAGGGCTTCGGCACCGTCTACGGCTTCCACGACATCCATGCCCTGAAGGGTCAGGGCATAGCGCAACATCTCGCGGATGTTGAGATGGTCGTCAACGATACAAATGCATTTTGGCATGAGGGTCTCCTTGCAAAGGCAGCAATTAACCAATTGATTCCAACAACCATGCCAAAAATCCAAGCTCAGACAGGGCGTCACCTAAAAAACTAAAAAGCACATGACATCAGAGATTTAAGGTTGTTTATGGGGGTCTGGAGAACGGGATAATGCGAGCTTACCAAGAGGGACAAACATTTAATCGACTTGGTTGGCACAGGAGTGTGACAGTGAGAGAAGGGAGAAAAAGACGATGTGTTTAATCATCAAACGGCACTTTTCCTGTGCCTGTGCGCAGGTCATTCCCCGGCATCTTCTTCATCCCTGATGCCGAGTTCTGCCATCTTGCGATAGATCGTCCGCCGACTGACACCCAGGACGCGGGCGGC
>JBFLJZ010000036.1:0-7055 GCA_040882925.1 Desulfuromonadales bacterium | reverse complement strand
TGCCAGGGTCAGCATGTACGACTACCGGCGCCCGTCCTACACCGGCCTGGTCTACCCGACGGAATGTTATTTTCCCTGCTGGGTGCTTGAGGAAGAGCATGCGGCCTGCAAAACCCTGGTCGATTCCTACCAGGGCCTGTTCAAGTCGGCACCTCTGGTCGACAAGTGGACCTTCTCGACCAATGGCGTTTCCATCATGGGGCGCTACAATATCCCCTGTATCGGTTTCGGCCCCGGACACGAAGACCAGGCCCACGCGCCGAACGAGGTGACCTGGAAGGACGAGCTGGTCAAGGCCGCGGCGATGTATGCCGTGATACCCAGCATATACGTCGATAAATACGCCGTCTGATACGGCATTAAGAAGAGTCAAAGCATGCCTCTGACAGTCAAACGGGCGATCATCACCTCGGCGGAAAACCTTGTCGTGGCCGTGCGGCAAAACCAGGGGACGCATATCGTCCCAAGCTGACGAACGGTCGGCATTGGCGTTCACTCACTGCGTGAGACACAAGGAAGCATGATGGAAGAGGTCAAACAGTCCCCGTTGCAAAGAGTCGCCTACCGTTTGAACTGGCTTGTCGAGCGAGTCTGTGCACTGCTGGTCGGCCTGATGGTGGTGGTCATCTGGTTCGAAGTCGTCGAGCGCTACTTTCTTCACTGGGGACTGACCTGGACGGAGGAGTTCTCCCGTTATGTCATGATCTGGGTGGCCTTGTTGGCGGTGTCGTGCGGGGCCTACTACCGGGAGCATATCGGCCTGGACCTGGTCAATCGCTTTCTGCCCACGCGGGCCGCAAACATCCTGATGATCGGCCTGGATATCGTCAGCCTGGCGTTCTTCATCTTCATGACCTGGTACGGCATCGACATGACCCGGGCCGGTGGTGGCCAGTATGCGACCATCTTCGGCATGACCATGCTGGTGCCGTTTGCCGCCGTGCCGGTCTCATCGGCGCTGACGGCGTTCCAGATTTTCTCTGCGATGCTGCGTGGCCAACGCTCTTCAACCGCGCCGATGACCCAATTAGGACGCTGATATGTTGCTGGTTCTCTTGATGTTTTTCATCTTTATCCTGATCGGCCTGCCGATCGGCGTGACCCTGGGCGTGGCCGGGGTCGTCGGCCTGGTGCAGATCGGTGGGGAGAACTTCCTGGTGATGGCCCCGAAGCGCTATTTCGAGGGGCTCGACCTGTTCACCTTCATGGCCATGCCGTTTTTCATTCTGGCCGGCGAGATCATGAACCGCTCGGGAATCACCCAGCGGCTGGCGGCGTTCGCCGATGCCCTGGTGGGCTACCTGCGCGGCGGGCTGGCGCACTCGAACATGATCGCCTCGGTCTTGTTCGCCGGCATGACCGGCGCCGCAGTGGCCGACAGCGCCGCCTTCGGCAACACCCTGGTGCCGGCAATGGTCAAGAAAGGCTACTCCCGGCCTTTCTCTTGCGCGGTGACCGTCGCCGGTTCGATTATCGGGCCGACTATTCCGCCGTCCAACCTGATGGTCATCTACGGGTCGCTGATGGGGGTCTCAATCGCCGGGCTGTTCGCCGCCGGGATTCTACCCGGTCTGCTGATCTGTATCCTCTGTATGGCGCTGATTGCCGCCTGTGGCCGGCGCTGGAAACTGCCCAAGAGCGAGGAGCGCTTCAGTCTGCTGCGGATCCTCTGGGCCTTCAAGTCGAGCTTTTTGGCGATCCTGATGCCGGGCATCATCCTCGGCGGGATCCTGTTCGGGATCGTCACGCCCACCGAGGCGGCGGCCATCGCGGTCTTCTATGCGCTGTTTATCAGTATCGTTGTCTACCGTGCGCTGAAATTCTCCGATATCGTCGTGATGCTGATCCGCACGGCGCGCATCACCGGCATCGTTTTTCTGATTATCGCCAGCGCCTCGATCCTGAGCTGGTGGATGACCTTCATGCAGATTCCGCAGAAAATCGCCGAGTTCTTCCTCATGCTCTCGAGCAATCCCAACGTGATTATTCTGCTGATCCTGCTGCTGCTGCTGGCTGTCGGCATGTTCATGGACATCAACGCGGCGCTGATCATCCTGGCGCCGGTGCTGGGTCCGTTGACCACCTCGATCGGCATGAACCCGGTGCACGCCGGGATCATGATTGTGCTGGCACTGAATATCTCGCTGATGACCCCGCCGGTGGGGGCCTGTCTGTTTGTCATGTCCTCGGTGACCGGCGAGCGCATCGAAAAAATAAGTTACGCCCTGATCCCGTTTCTGATTGTGGAGGTACTGGTTCTTTTCCTGGTGGCCTTCTGGGATGACCTGACCCTGTTCATTCCCAGGCTGCTGATGTGATTGCTGATGCGGAACGCCAGAGGAGCCGTGTGCTTAGGCTGAAACACCTTTAAACGGCAACCGAGTTGCCACACCAGAGAGGAGGCTGCAATGCAAGCTGTAAAACAGATGTTGGTCATTCTAATGATAGCGACGTTCGCTGTCGTCGGTCTCTCGAGCACCGCCATGGCGGTCAAGACCATCAAACTGCACCACCTGAACAAGGACGATCCGTTTGACAACCCGACCGGCGCCATGGCCACCGTGTTCAAGAGCCTCGTCGAAGCCGGCACCAACGGCTCGGTAATGGTCCAGACCTTCCCCAGCGGGCAGCTGGGCAAGGACAAGGACGTGGTTCAGCAGGTCAAAGCCGGTGTGATCCAGTCCGGGATCCACTCGGTCGGCGGTTTCGCCTCGGCCTATCCGCTGATCGGCGTCCTCGACGTGCCGTTCGCTTTCCCGAACATCAGCAAGACCTACGAAGTGTTCGACGGTCCCTTCGGCAAGCAGCTCGCTGCCGATATCGACAAGAAGACCGGCATGCACACCCTCGGCTTCGGTGACTCCGGCGGATTCTTTCACCTGACCAACTCCAAGCGTCCAATTCATTCCCCGGCCGACATGGAGGGCGTCAAGATCCGCACCATGGGCCTCGACACCCATAAGGCGATCATCACCGCCATGGGCGGTCAGCCTGCGGCGATCTCCTGGTCCGAGGTCTACACCGCGCTACAGACCGGGGTGGCCGATGGCCAGATGAACCCGATTCCGATTATCGCCTTCGCCAAGTTCCAGGAAGTTCAGAAGTACCTGACCCTGAGCGGGCACATCTTTGCGCCCTACGTCTGGGTCATGAACGAAGATTTCTGGAACAGCCTCAGCGACAGCGAAAAGGCAGTCGTGGAATACGCCGCCAAGTCGGCCATCGTTGCCGGTCGCGGCATGGGCCGGGTGATTGAAGCGTCCGATCGCGGTCTCAAGGAACTGTCGAAAAACCTCGAGGTCAACACCCTTACCGCCGCTGAAAAGGAAGAATTCCGCAAGGTTGCCGTTCCGGCGGTGAAGAAGCTGATCGTCGAGAAGTTCGGTGCTGACGGTGAAGAACTGCTCAACGCGTTCCTCGCCGCCGTGCAGTAAAGGTTCAGGACAGCACCACGGCACTCCCCGGTAAGTCCGGGGAGTGCTTTCGCCTGGCATGTTTACCGCCCGTTTGCTGTTCTCGCCGGACATCAGCAGAAGGCCGAAAAATACCGAACCTCCCGAATTTCTCGGTGAGCCGTGCCTTCTGCGCGGTAAGAAGTGAAGTTCAAATCTCTCTAGCAGGGACGCAACAATGGAGTTTTGTTACCGGTGCAGTTTGTGCGAAAGGACGTTCGGTCTCGATCCGCAACTGATGCTCTGCCCGGATTGCGCGCAAAACCAGCAAAAGGATCAACCTTTACACGGCGTGCTGGAGGTAGAGTTGCAGGGTTCGGCCGGACCGGGGTTCGATGTTTTCGACCTGCTGCCGGTTGAGAAGGAATACTTCCCGCCCGCACCGGTGGGTGGGACCCCGCTCTGGGAACCGCAGAACCTGCGCGACGAATTCGGGTTTGCACAACTCTACATCAAGGATGACGGCGCCAACCCGACCTCTTCCTTCAAAGACCGGGCGTCGTACCTGGTGTCCGCTTTTGCCAGACAGTTCGGCATCCGGGAGATCTGCCTGGCCTCCACCGGTAACGCCGGTTCCTCGATGGCCGGGATCGGTGCAGCGGCAGGGCAGACCGTCACCCTGTTCCTGCCAAAGACCGCACCCGTGGCCAAGCTGGTCCAGGCCCTGCAATACGGCGCCCGGGTTTATCGGGTCGACGGCACGTATGACCTGGCGTACGACATCTCACTCGAATATTCGCAACACAAGGGAGGGATGAACCGCAATACGGCGTACAATCCGATGACCATCGAGGGCAAGAAGACCGTTTCGCTGGAGTTGTTCCGACAGCTCGGCAGGGCGCCTGATGTGGTCTTCGTTTCCGTCGGCGATGGCTGTATCCTTGCCGGAGTCTACAAGGGCTTCCGCGATCTGCAGCAGCTCGGCCTGATTCCCGCTGTGCCGAAGATCATCGGTGTTCAGGCGCAGACCTCGAATGCGCTCTGCCGGGCCATGCAGAGCGGCAGATTCACCGTCGAGCCGGCTTCGACGGTCGCCGATTCGATCTGTGTCGATGTGCCGCGCAACGGCTTGCACGCCCTGGCCCAAATCAAGGCCTTCGACGGTGAGCTGATCAGCGTCTCCGATGCGGAAATCATTCAGGCCCAGGCGCGACTTTCCGCGACCAGCGGACTGTTTACCGAACCGGCGGGCGCGGCCGCTTTCGCCGGCTTTTTGAAAATTTCGTCCCGGTTGGAAGCCAACGCAACGGTCGTCGTTCTGGCCACGGGCAACGGGTTGAAAGACAGCGCTTCGGCGCAACTCGGCATCAAGATGCCCGAACGCCTGATAACAACAGTTCATGACATTCTGTGAAAAGGATAAGCCCGTGATCGATTTAACTTTGGCGTCGCAAACCCTGGAGAAAAACATTGCCTACTGCAGGGAGAAAGGCATTACCCTGCCGACCTTCGAGATGATGCGCAACCCGGACAAGGTTCCGCAGAAGGTTAAGGACCAGTTGAAAAAGACCGGGCTGTGGGATCTGCACTCGGCGAACCTCTACCGCATCACCTGGCAGAACGAACCGAAGGAATCGGGCGGCCTGTTCGGTGGCGTGAATCACATCGTGCTGCCGCCGGAACTGACCGGCTGCAAGGCGTCGATCATCATGTTGACCGGGCGCTATTTCCCCACCGGGGCGCACAAGGTCGGGGCCACTTACGGCTGCCTGGTGCCCGGACTGGTCACCGGCCAGTTCGATCCGCAGCAGACCAAGGCGGTCTGGCCGTCAACCGGCAACTACTGCCGGGGCGGCGCTTATATTTCGGCACTGCTGGCCTGCAACGCCATCGCCATTCTGCCCGAGGAGATGTCGCAGGAGCGCTTCGAGTGGCTGCATGAGATCGCCGGGGAGGTCATCGCCACCCCGGGCTGCGAATCGAACGTCAAGGAGATCTTCGACAAATGCTGGGAACTGCGGGAGTCAGGGCAGGACCTGCGGATCTTCAACCAGTTCGAAGAGATGGGCAACCCGATGTGGCACTACTCGGTCACCGGGCATGCCGTCGAAACCCTGCTCGATCAGTACCTGGCCGGCGGTAAACGCTACGCCGGTTACGTCTCATCTTCGGGTTCGGGCGGAACGCTGGGGGCCGGTTACTATTTGAAGCACAAGTTTCCCCGCTCGCAGGTGGTGGCCGCCGAAGCGCTGCAGTGCGCGACCTTGCTTTACAACGGTTTCGGTGCGCATCGCATCGAAGGCATCGGCGACAAACACGTGCCCTGGGTGCATGACTGCAGGGAAACCGATTTCGTCGTCGCGGTGGATGATGAAGTGCCGATGCGCGCTTTGCGGTTGTTCAACGAGCCGGTGGGCAGAACTGCGCTGGTCGACAACGGCGTCGCCGCGGCTTTGGTCGAACAGCTCGACCTGCTCGGCATCTCCGGCATCGGCAACATGGTCGCCGCGATCAAGTATGCCAAATACAACGAGCTGACCGAGGACGACTATGTGGTCTCCATCGCCACTGACTCGATGCAGCTTTACGGTTCGCGGCTCAGCGAACTGGAAGCCGAGCGTGGTGTCTACTCTGCAGTCGATGCGCAGCGGGATCTCGAACTGGTCGATTCGATTGCCATCGACCACACCAAGGAGCTCTCCTATTACGAGAAGAAGGCCGTCCATAACCTGAAGTACTACACCTGGATCGAGCAGCAGGGCCGCGAAGTTCAGGAGCTCAACGACCAGTGGTACGACCATGACAACTACTGGTACACGATGTTCGACCAGGTCGATGAGATCGACGCCTTGATCAACCAGTTCAACGAACGGGTCGGCCTGCTTTAAAGACGTTTCCGTGTCGTGCACACGATTCGATTGAATGACAAATAAGAGATGGAGAAACCTATGGCCAAGGCAAACCTTGCAGAAATGATCAAGCAACTGGCAGAGCTCGATTCGGCGGGCATGTATCTGGATGACTTCCTGCTCACCTGGGATCGCAGCGACGACGAGATTGCCGCCGTGTTCAAAACCGCGCAGATTCTCATGCAGATGCGCAAACACAATATTTCCCCGCGGGTCTTCGACAGCGGCCTGGCGGTGTCCCTGTTCCGGGACAACTCGACCCGGACCCGCTTCAGTTATTCCAGCGCCGCCAATCTGCTCGGCCTGGCGGTCCAGGACCTGGACGAAGGGAAATCGCAGATCGCTCACGGTGAGACAGTGCGCGAAACCGCCAATATGGTTTCCTTCATGGCCGATGTCATCGGCATCCGCGACGACATGTACATCGGCAAGGGCAACGCCTACATGCGCGAGGTCGCCGATTCGGTCTCGCAGGGCTACGCGGCCGGTATTCTCGAACAGCGGCCGACCCTGGTCAACCTGCAATGCGATATCGACCATCCCACCCAGTCGATGGCGGATGCCATGCACCTGATCCAGCATTTCGGCAGCCTGGAGAACCTCAAGGGCAAGAAGATCGCCATGTCCTGGGCCTACTCCCCGTCCTACGGCAAGCCTCTGTCGGTGCCGCAGGGGATCATCGGACTGATGACGCGTTTCGGCATGGACGTCGTGCTGGCCCATCCGCAAGGCTACGAGGTGATGCCGGAAGTCG